>JAKIUH010000313.1 GCA_021647685.1 Bacteroidales bacterium | reverse complement strand
ATAGACTATCAATTACCGGATTCAAAGCAACTAAAGTCCAAACTCCTAAAGATGGACGATGAACAAAAAGAATTACACCAAATTATTCAAGAAAAATTTTAGGGTGTTGCATTGACGAAAACAGGAATAATACGCATAAAACAGTAAAAACCCTAATTTATATTTTTCGTTCTTTTTTTATTAATTCATAAGCATGTAAAAGGTTTTGAAAATTCTCAGCAGCTTCTCTACGGTATTCCTCTCCAAGATGTTCCACCTTGTCAGGATGATGAATTTTTGATAATCTTCTGAAAGATGCTTTAATTTCTTCCGGTGGTGCATCTCTGTCTATTTGTAACAGTAGATAAGCCGATTGTAAATCGGAATTGTAAACAGCAATAACAGACTGATAATCTTTCTTTTCTAGATTTAGCATTTGGGCTATTTCAATAAAACTTTGATTCATTTCTTTATATTCAGCTTTATTCTTTTGACTGTTAACTAAAAGCCGGAACATTTGCAGCCGCACCGAATAATTCATGGTGCTGTAAAATTTTGCAAAAGTTTCCGGACTTATGCTTTTTTTTGAAATTAGCTCATTGATTAATAAACCCATATCGCTAAAAGCAGAATCATTAACTTTTTGTTTTAAGAATTGTTCTATTTTTTTGCTTTCCTTGCTAATATTTTCCTTGCTTTTTTTTATAAATTCACTAAACATTACCGACATACCGACAAATTGTTTTTGTTTGTCGTTGATAAAGTCTTTGTTATTTTTAATTAGGCTGATTATTGACGAAGCTGCAATTACTGCAATACCTCCAAGTATCCCGAAAATTGTCCAGCCTTTTGAATTTATATTTTTTAAATTGTCTTTGTTCATATTTATTTTTTGATAATATTATTTTAACGAATTGCTTGTGGATTAATTGTTTTGTTTAGTTTTAATAGGGTGTTATGAATTTTTAATACCTGTGGCAGTAATGCTTTTCCATTATTAAGGATGTGGAAATCACAACGTTCAATTAATTCTTCATCGCTTAATTGGTTGTTGATTTTTTTAAGTATCTCTTCTCTATTGCTTTTATCGCGTTTTATCACTCTTTCAATTCTTAAATTAATGGGTGATGTAACCGCTATGATTTTATGCATATCTTTATAGGCTCCACTTTCAAACAAAATAGCTGCTTCTTTAATAATGTAGTCTGCCTGCCGGTTTTCTTTAATCCATCGGTTAAAATGTTCTTTGACTAAGGGGTGAATTATTGAATTTATTTTTTCTAATGCATCTTTGTCATTAAAAATAATATTTGCCAAATAAGTTTTATTTATGTCGCCCGATTTAAGATAAACCTCATTACCAAAATTTTTAATCATGAGCCGGTGAACATCTTCACGATAATATAATTTTTTTGCTTCCAAATCCGAGTTATAGACTGGTATGCCCAAAGCAGAAAAAATTTTTGCTACATATGATTTTCCCGAACCTATTCCTCCTGTTAAACCAACTTTAATCATTTTCTTCTAATAAATAATCTACTGCAATAGGATAATACCTGACCGAACTAACATTTTGCGGGTATTTGCTTAATACTACTTTTACTTGTTCAGGATTATCTTTTGTATCATTAAAATCAACTGTAAATTTAAATTGTTGCGGAAAAACTTGTCGGTATTGACTAAAAACAACATTACAAACAACTTTTGCCTCTGCCGGAAACAGCTTTAACGTATAATTAGGCGGTAGGTTTTCTACTTGAATGGGGAGGGTATAACTAATTTCGGCAAATTCTTCAACAGGGATAATGCATTTTATAAGCTTTGATGAAAAAGCTACTCCCTTTATTGATTTCAAGGGAAGATCAACGGATAATGAATCATGTAAATCATTAAATATTTTATGCTCTGTATAAACCTTATTAACGGTATCCAATACTGATTTAACTCCACGGATGTAAATACTGTCAGGAATAATTTTTACAGAATCTTTTAACATGTACTGTTGTCTGAAATTGAGTGAGATATTTTTTATAACCGGCACTTTCTTTTTTATTACTTCGTCTAAAACAAAAATAATGGAGTCCGGTTTAATGCTTTTAATTGTTGTTGCTCCATCTAACTGAGCAGCTATTTCGTTTTGTATTGTGCTGGATAACAGGTAAAAACGCTTGTTGTCGTTTTCTGAAACTGTGTAGATACTATGTAGTTTCAAGTTAATAACAGCCGTTTTAATCGGGCTTGAGTTGTATTTTAAAAAAGAATAACCGTTTGCTTCAACTTTTACTTCAAGGCGATTTATAAAGTCGCCTGCGACCAGTTTATTTTCTGGAAAATTAATAAATTCCACTGGAACTTTTATGGTTGCAACATACTCTTTGTTTAGTGCATTGACAAACCAAAATATTGTAGATACCACCAGAAAAAAAAGAAAAGTAAAAGTATTAGGATCAAATTTAAACCCTTTAAGTTTTAACCCTATATTTTTCCATGTATTTTTAAAACTCACTTAATTACATTTAAAAATTTAGCACTTGAATATGCAAAACTAAAGTTATTTAATGAAAAAAACATGATTGTAGCTTTTTTTAAGTCAAATTTTTTTGTGATAAATGTTTATTTTTTCCCTTAAATCCTTAGACTATGTTCGTAACAAAATGTAAAGAATATAGTTTATTGTTTTAAGGTTTTAGTGAAAATAAGCATTTTGCGTTAAATAACATAAATTAAAATCAAAATTAAATTTTAAAAATCGCTATGAATTTACGTAATTTGTTTTTTGTTATTAATCAAAAACCGAATCTATTATGACAGAACAAATACAAAATTCGTTAAGAGAATCTCCTACTGCACGTTGGTTAGCTTTGCTTTTTGTTTCATTAACCTTGGTTGCGGGTTATTATTTTGCCGATGTAATGTCGCCTTTAAAAACCATGCTTACTGAAAATACCAAATACGCATGGAATGGAACTGAATATGGCTTTTTTACCGGAGCTTATTCCTGGTTGGTGATATTGGGCTTTTTAATTGTTGGTGGTATTGTATTGGATAAAAGCGGTATTCGTTTTACCGGTTTGTTATTTTCGGTAGTGATGATTATTGGTGCATCATTAAATTATTATGCGCTTACCGATGCCTTTATCAATGGTGGTTTTGGATATGATTTTTTCAATTCGTTTATGACTGACTACAACCCTTCGGTAAAGCTGGCAGCGGTTGGTTATGCTATCTTTGGTTTAGGTATTGAAATTTTAGGCGTTACCGGTTCTCGAATCGTTGTAAAGTGGTTTAAAGGTAAGGAACTTGCTTTAGCAATGGCTTTGCAAGTGGCATTTGGACGTTTAGGTATGTTATGGGTGTTTTGGCAGTCGCCACGCCTTGCCGGAACTGAGGAAATGGTTACACGTCCATTGGCTTTTGGTACACTGTTGTTAATTATCGGTTTACTCAGTTATGTTGTTTATTCGGTTATGGATTTTAAATTGGATAAACAAGAAGAAATTGATTTATCTGATGAAGCAGAAGAATTTGAATTTTCGCATATTGGTAAGATACTATTTAACAGGGCATTCTGGTATATTGCCATGCTTTGTGTTTTATTTTATGCGGCTGTATTTCCGTTTATGAAATATGCTCCCGATTTAATGGTTAATAAATTTATGGTGCCAAAGCAAACAGCCGGAGATATTCCATCCTACCTTCCTTTTGGTACCATGCTTTTAACCCCCTTAGTAGGTTGGTTTTTAGATTTTAAAGGAAAAAGTGCAAGTATTATGATACTTGGTTCTTTGTTGCTGATTGTTGTTCACCTGGGCTTTGCCTACGGGCCGGCAAGCCAAATTTTTGCTATAGCAATGATGATTATTCTTGGAGTGTCTTTTTCATTAGTTCCCGGTGCTATGTGGCCTGCAGTTCCGAAAATTGTTGATGAACAATATTTGGGTACAGCTTATTCTTTAATTTTTTGGATACAAAACTGGGGTTTGATGGGTTATCCTATGCTTATCGGTTGGGCTCTTGAATATTTTAATCCAGGGGTAACCGATAAAATTCATAGTGGAGTTACTGCATATTACGATTATACAATGCCTATGTTGATTTTTGCCGTAACCGGATTCTTAGGCTTGATATTTGCGTTTTTATTAAAAGCCGAAGATAAGAAAAAAGGGTATGGCTTGGAATTGCCTAATGCAAAATCTTAATTACGGATAGTCCGGGCGTGAATTGATTAAGCCGTATTATTATGCTTCGCATGAGAAAAGTAAATTATATATATTGCAAGGATTTGTTAATCAGTGAGTTGGTGTTCTGATTTGCAGATTTAAGCTTTAAAACTTTGTCAATGCATTTTTTTTATTTTACCGCTTTGTATCCTCTGAAATATTTCATGAACTGTACACGCTCATAGGCAGCAGGATTATTAATATTTGCTTGGCTCATTTTTCCTTTAAATTCATCAATTGATTTAAATCCTTTTTCGTTCATCCATTTTTGAATATCCGTTAGCATTTTCTGAATTTGCTCGGTTCCGTTTAAATATACAGTTGATGCTATTTGAACCGCATTTGCACCTGCAAGAATTTGTTTTATAACATCTTTGCCTTCATGCACTCCTGTTGATGCAGCCAAATCGCATTTTACGCGCCCTGCCATGATTCCCATCCAGCGCAAAGAAATGTGCATATCGTCCGGACTGCTAAGAATTTTACCCGAGGTAATTTCCATTTTATCCAAATCTATATCGGGGCTGTAAAATTTATTAAATAAAACTAAAGCCTTAATCCCGCTTTTTGAAAGTTTTTGCAGATGTAATGCCAAATCTGTTGAATAGTAGCTTACTTTTAAGGCTACCGGAATGTTTATTTGTTCTTTTACTTTTTTAACAATATCAAGATAAACTTTGTTTATTGCTTGAGCATCACGTTTAAAATCAGAGGGTAATAAAAATAAATTAAGCTCTAATGCATCGGCACCTGCTTTTTCAATTTCTTTTGGGAAATAAGTCCATTGGTCGGCAGTAACACAGTTAATGCTGGCAATTATCGGAATTTTAACCTCTTTTTTTGCCTTTTTGATTAATTCAATATACTGGATACTCATATTGTTGTCTTCATATTCCTCATAAAAATCAAGCGTTTCCGGATATAATGGACTTACAGAGCTCATTTTTTTTAGTTGAGTATCCATTTCAGCAACGATTTCTTCTTCAAAAAGAGATTTTAAAACAATCGCAGCAGCACCATTTTCTTCTAAAGATTTAATGGATTCTACTGTATCAGTTAATCCTGAACTTGCAATTATAATCGGGTTTTTAAGTTTTAAACCCATATATTTTGTACTTAAGTTTGGCATGATTTGATTTTTTTTGTTTATATCCAACAAATTTAATCATAAAAAAACTTTTTTATGCATT
>JAKIUH010000312.1 GCA_021647685.1 Bacteroidales bacterium | reverse complement strand
CTTAATTTCATTTTTTTGCCTTAGTTTTCCTTTATCGTCAATTTTTGTACTCCAATCATATTTTTTATGATATTTATCAATAATTGTCAATCATTAGTAATAGTTTCGTATTTTTACCATCAATATAATTATTAACGTAAAACCTTATATTATGATTGAAAAATTATTTTACCTAGTAGCCATTGCGGGATTATTGGGAGCTTGCCAGCCAAAGCAAGAAAACACTGATAACCAAACCAATACAACAAAAACTACAGAACAAAAGCTTCAGGAAGAAGTACCTGAAATTGATATTACAGATTTTGATACACAAGCTGTAAATTATGTAGGTAAAACTGTAAAAGTAAAAGGTATTGTTGACCATGTATGCAAACATGGCGGAAAAAAGCTATTATTAGTAGCAGACAGTGCAGATATACATGTAGAATCAAACAAACGTTTTGATGATGCGATTGTTGGAAGTGAAGTGCTTGTAATAGGAAAAGTTAAAGAGTTTAGAGTGGATGAGGCATACTGTTTAAAAATGGAGGAAGATAATTTAAAAAGCCACAGCGAAGGAAAATCAAACGATAAACTTTTTGAGCAGAAAAAAAAGCAAATTGCCGCTTATCGTGATTCAATGGAAAAAGCAGGAACAGATCATCTTTCATTCTACTCATTAGAGTTTGTTTCATTAAGTGAACCGAATAAAAACTAAATGTAAGGTTTATAACACTAAATTGTTAAATTTTATCCCCGGCGAGGATATAAAATCTAGCCGGGGATTGTAAAAATAAAAAACATGTTTAATCAAATTAAATCAAAAGAAAAAAAAATCTCAGTAATTGGCTTAGGTTATGTAGGTCTCCCCATTGCTTTAGAATTTGCAAAAAATGTTCCGGTAATTGGCTTTGATATTAAGCCGGAACGGGTAGAAATGATGAAAAACAAAATCGACCCCAGTCAAGAATTAAGCTCAGAGGATTTTGAAGGAGCCGACATTGAATTTACGGACAATCCACAAGATTTAAAAAAAGCAGATTTTCATATAGTGGCAGTACCCACTCCTATTAATGAACACAATCAGCCCGATTTAACTCCACTTTTAAGTGCCTGCAAAACAGTAGGACAAAATATAAAAAAAGGTGATTATGTAGTTTTTGAATCAACGGTTTATCCGGGCTGTACCGAAGAAGACTGTATCCCTGTACTGGAAAAAGAAAGCGGATTAAAATTCCCCGATGATTTCAAAGTAGGCTATTCACCCGAAAGAATCAATCCGGGCGATAAAGAGCATACTTTAACAACAATTGTTAAAGTGGTTTCAGGTTGTGATGCAGAAGCATTAGACAATATTGCCAAAGTATATGAAATGGTAGTAGAAGCAGGAGTTCATCGTGCTTCATCAATAAAAGTTGCCGAAGCAGCTAAAATAATTGAAAATACTCAACGCGATGTAAACATTGCCTTAATGAACGAACTTTCGATTATTTTCAGCCGGATGAATATCAACACCTATGAAGTATTGGAAGCAGCCGGAACAAAATGGAATTTTTTACGCTTTTATCCGGGACTTGTCGGCGGACATTGCATTGGTGTAGATCCATACTATTTGGTATATAAAGCAAGAGAATTGGGCTATCATCCGCAAATTATTAATTCAGGACGTTTTGTAAATGACTCAATGGGTGGATACATTGCCAAACAGTTAGTAAAAAGAATAATTGGCTTACAAAAAGACATTCGTACAGCCAAAGTTTTGGTAATGGGCGTTACTTTTAAAGAAAATGTAAGCGATATCCGTAATTCAAAAGTAGTGGATGTTATCAATGAACTTAAAAGCTATTATATAGATGTAGATGTGGTTGACCCCTATGCAAAACCTGAGGAAGTTAAGCATGAATACGGGATTGATATGACCGATGTAAAAGACAATTACGATGCAATAGTTGTTGCAGTAAATCACAAAGAATATTTGGATTTAAACGAAGAGTACTTTAAACAAATAATGAACGGAAAAGGTATTTTAGTTGATGTAAAAGGTATTTATCGAAATAAAATAAATAAAGACAATTTTTATTATTGGAGTTTGTAGCTCCTTTTTTTGAAAAATATAAAAAGCCGTAACAATAAAAACTGTTACGGCTTTTATTTTTTTATCCACCATTTTTTAATTCAAAATCAATTACCTCATAATCAGAGTTTTGACTTATAAATTCAGGTACTATTTCTTTCATTTTACGTACAATCTCAAAATTATCATGATTTGGAATCATGTTTATTAATTCATTGATTTCTATGCTTACCTCCTCAAAATTATATTTTTTCACCTTTCCAATCATTATTTTAGGGTGATGAGTAGGCATGGTATTTTCTTTATCATTTAACAGTTCTTCGTAGAGCTTCTCACCTACCCTTAGTCCTGTAAAACTAATTTGGATATCCTTTCCTATTTCTAAACCAGAGAGCTGTATCATTTTTTTTGCCATTTCGGCAATTTTTACCGATTTACCCATATCAAACACAAAAATTTCACCACCACTTCCCATTGCACCGGCTTCAAGCACTAACTGGCAGGCTTCGGGTATGGTCATAAAATAGCGTGTAATTTCAGGATGGGTAACGGTAACAGGACCTCCTTTCTCTATTTGTTTTCTGAAACGATTAATCACCGAACCATTAGAACCTAAAACATTACCAAAACGCGTGGTAATATATTTAGTTTTCTTTTTTGAATTTAAACTCTGCGTATAAATTTCAGCTATTCGTTTTGAAGCTCCCATTACATTGGTAGGATTAACCGCTTTATCCGTAGAAATCATTACAAACTTATTTACCCCAAACTCTAATGATAAATCGGCTACTATTTTGGTACCCAAAACATTAGCCCTCACAGCTTCAGCAGGATTATTTTCCATCATCGGTACATGCTTATAGGCAGCTGCATGATAAACCACAGCCGGTTTGAAAGATTCAAAAACCTTTCGTATGCGATAATCATTAGCAATATTACCAATAACTATCTCAAAACGGTCAAAATGATATTTTTCACGTAATTCAAGTTCCAGCTCATACAAGGGAGTTTCTGCCTGATCAAAAATAATTATTTTTTGGGGATTAAAACGCAATAATTGTTTCACCATTTCACTTCCTATTGAACCGGCAGCTCCGGTTACTAAAATCACCTTATTTAAGGTATCTCTTTTAATTTTTTCTTCATCCAATTTTATCGGCGGTCGTTCTAAAAGGTCTTCTATTTTAAATTTACGAATCTGCCGGATACTTAGTTCTCCATTAATCCAACTATTTACATCAGGCAAAGTCAATACCTTAACACCGTGCTCAAAACAAATATCAATTAAATGAGATTTTTTATCAGGATTAATATTTTTATCTGCAAAAATTAATATGGAAACATCATAATACTCTAACAAACGCAGCAATTTATCAGAACTGAAAATATTTAAACCATCTAATTTTTTACCGGCGCCGGATTTTTCATCATCAATAAAAGCTACTACTTTAAAATTAGAATCAGCATCTTTAAGAAGGGTACGTTTTGTAATTAGGGCAATATCACTAATCCCATATATAATAACATTTTTTCTCTGTTTAGAATTACGGCTGTATTCAAAATAAATCGCTTTAACGAACAAACGAAATGCAACCATTAAAAATACATTGCTTAAAAAATCAATACCCAAAACAGAAAAAGGTATAATATAAGTTCCTGCAATAAAACGACTAATGATATTTATTAATGCCAGAATCAATGTTCCTGAGAAAATTACAATTAGTATTCGCTCCGTATCACGCGTTCCTGTATATCGAATAATTCCGGCATAAACCCTGCTTACAATAAAACTTAAAAACCGGATAATAAGCACAAGCGGCAAGACCCAGTACAAGGAACTATAATCGTTTGAATTAAGATATTCTTTCGGGATAGTGAAATTAAATCGTAAAAAATAGGCGATTAAAATAGAAAATATGCTTATATGAAGGTCAATTAACAATATTAACCATCTGGGGGCATTACGCCGGATAAAAAATATATCAATCATTGAATAAAATTATCTACTTAAAATTGGTTACCAATACTCTATTTATCAATAAATTAGATAAAATAGACAAAGTATTTTACTAAAACATAAAAAGCTAAATTACATAATCTTTATAAACTTTGAAAATTCCTTGTTTAAGATTAATTTGATAGGTCCAACCTAATATTTCTAATTTGCTCACATTCAAAAGTTTTTGAAAAGTACCGTCCGGTTTATCCGTATTCCAAATTATTTCTCCTTCGTATTGCACTATTTTTTTAATCATCTCTGCAAGCTCCTTTATGGAAATATCTTTACCTGTTCCAATATTAATATGCGTATTTCTAATTTCGTCATTTTTTCCTGAAATCTCAATTAAATCATTAAAATCTATATTCTCCATTAAAAATACGCATGCATCAGCCAAGTCATCGGAATATAGGAACTCTCGCCTTGGTTTGCCACTGCCCCAAAGCTCTATTGAATTGCCCTTGATATTATATTTACCAAGTATTTTTATTATTTCATCCATTGATGCTTCGCCGTCAACTCCTTCAATGGGGTTTTTATTCAAATCTTTACGTAAAAGTATTTCATTCTGTTCCATTAATGCTTTGCCAAGGTGCATTTTACGAATAAGTGCCGGCAATACATGCGATTTTTCCAAATCAAAATTATCATGAGTACCGTATAAATTGGTAGGCATTACCGAAATAAAATTTGTACCGTATTGCAAATTATAACTTTCGCACATCTTTATACCGGCAATTTTAGCTATGGCATAAGGTTCATTAGTATATTCAAGTATATCGGTCAATAAATAGTCTTCGCTCATTGGTTGAGGTGCATTTTTCGGATAAATACAAGAACTACCCAAAAAAAGCAATTTTTTAACACCATGAACATAAGACTGATGAATAATATTATTTTGAATCGTTAAATTATCGTAGATAAACTCAGCCCGGTACTTATTGTTTGCCACAATTCCGCCAACCTTTGCCGCTGCCAAAAAAACATAATCGGGTTTTTCTCTTTGAAAAAAATTGGCAACTATTTGTTGATTGCGTAAATCAAATTCTTTTGAAGGTGTAAATATAAAATTATTATAGCCTTTGGCTTGCAAGTTTCTTAAAATAGAACTTCCTACCAAGCCGGTATGTCCGGCAATATATATCTTTCCTGTCAGACCGATAACCATGTTGCGCGGGGAGAAGTTCTCGGCTTCGGGAATCTGGTCCAGGACAATTTCGTCTTCCTTGAAAAAAGCCGGGTTGAACAGGGTGATCCGCCCCGGTTTGTCCGAGGTTTTTCCCTGGCAGACATAGATGGTGCTATCCCGGTGGATGTATACGCCCCGGGGGGCATCGACACC
>JAKIUH010000311.1 GCA_021647685.1 Bacteroidales bacterium | reverse complement strand
AAATCTTTAAGATTTAACGATTTTTTTATGAAATAATTGATTAAAAAATGTTCTTATGCATTATCACCTTTTCTAATTCTCATTTTGTAGAATGAGCGATAAACAAAATAGAATGCAATTAACAAGAACGCAACACCCACATAAGGAGCTGTTTCTCTAAATTTCTCAGAAATTGCAATTTCCATTGCCAATAATCCAAATAATGTAGTAAACTTAATAATCGGGTTTAAAGAAACCGATGAAGTGTCTTTAAACGGATCACCAACTGTATCACCGACAATGGATGCATCATGTAATGGAGTTCCTTTTTCTTGTAAATCTACTTCAATTATTTTTTTAGCATTGTCCCAAGCTCCACCGGCATTTGCCATAAAAATAGCTTGGAATAATCCAAAAATAGCAATAGAAATTAAATAGCTGACAAATAAGGAAACCGGAATATTAGTATCTCCGGGGGCTGACATAAAGGCAAATGCTAAGGCAAAAGAAAATATTGCTACAAAGATGTTAATCATTCCGTTTTGTGCATATTGAGTACAAATTTGAACTACTTGCTTTGACTTTTCAGCAGATGCTTTCTTTTCTGCATCAGGGTCAAGATTAATGTTTAGCTTAATATATTCAACTGCACGATATGCTCCGGTAGTAACTGCCTGCATGGAAGCTCCCGTAAACCAGTATATTACTGCTCCACCTGCAATAAATCCGAGTAATGTCCAAGGATTAAGAATATTTAATACGGTTTCGGGTTCAATATTTAAAGTATTTTTAATTACCAGAATAAGCGAGAAAATCATTGTTGTAGCACCCACAACAGCAGTACCAATAAGAACAGGTTTTGCAGTAGCTTTAAAAGTGTTTCCAGCGCCGTCATTGGCTTCAAGATAGTGTTTGGCTTTTTCAAAATCAGGTTTAAAACCAAAATCTTTTTCAATTTCTGCATCAATTCCTTCTATTTCTTCAATTAATGACAGCTCATAAATAGATTGTGCATTATCAGTAACCGGTCCGTAGCTGTCCACAGCAATAGTAACAGCACCCATCCCCAGCATACCGAATGCAACCAAACCAAATGCAAATATTGACTCATAAATCATAAACTCACTTAAACCATACTGGCTGGCTTTAAAGGCAATAAACATTAAGAAAAAGAAAACCATTCCTTTCCAGAAAGCACTAAAATTACCGGCAACTAAACCCGATAAGATATTTAATGAAGCTCCACCTTCGCGAGATGCCGCAACTACTTCTTTTACATGTAAGGAATTGGGCGAAGTAAACAACTTTGTAAACTCAGGTATTAAAGCAGCCCCTAAGGTTCCGGCACTGATAATAATTGATAAAACCAGCCATAAATCATTAGCTATATCACCAATCAACCAGTAAGATACACCAAATGTAACTACAATGGACAAAATAGATGTAATCCAAACTAATGAGGTTAGAGGGCGCTCAAAGTCAAATTCTTCGCTGTTTTTATATTTTGCATTGGCTATGGAGCTGTTGATTAAAAATGCAACAATTGAGGTGATAATCATAATAATACGCATGGCGAAAATCCATACTAATAATTCTGCTTGAATGGCAACATCAGCAACAGCCAAAACAATAAACGAAATAAGGGCAACGCCGGTTACACCGTAAGTTTCAAAACCATCGGCTGTAGGACCAACAGAGTCACCTGCATTATCTCCAACACAATCAGCAATTACACCCGGATTTCTAGGGTCATCTTCTCCAATTTTAAATACTACTTTCATCAAATCCGAACCAATATCGGCTATTTTGGTAAAAATACCTCCTGCAATCCGTAAAACACTGGCTCCCAATGATTCACCAATAGCAAAACCAATAAAACTTGCCCCAGCATAATGTCCGGGAACAAATAATAGAATAATCAACATCATAATCAGCTCAATACTGATTAACATAACACCAATACTCATTCCAGCATTTATCGGAATGTTTAATAATTTAATAGGTTTACGCTCTAAAGATGCAAATGCCATTCGTGAATTAGCCAAAGTATTCATACGAATACCAAACCAAGCAACTCCGTAGGAACCAAGAATACCTAAAACAGTCCATCCCAGAATAATTAATACACCTAAAAAAGGCGTTTCTCTTAGATATCCAAAGTAAAACGCAACAACTACACCAATTATAACAAAAAGTAAAATAAGGAACTTACCTTGTTGAATTAAATAGGTTTTTGCTGTTTCGTAAATTACCTCAGCCACATCAAGCATTGATTTATGTGCTAGCAATCTTTTTACCTTTAAAAACTGGTATAAACCAAATAATAATCCAAAAAAGGTAATTAAAAATCCCCAAAACAAGAGGCTTCTTCCTTCGCCTAAGTCGGGGATTACCAGGTCTGCTTCGCTTGCATAGGTTTGCAGCGGAAAAGCAATATACAAAAGTAAACTGCTTATTAATATTTTAAATTTCATAATAGTACAATAATTAGGTTAAAAAATACGGCACTAAAATAGTAAAAATTATTGACATGCATAATAATTCTAAGGCAAATAAAAAAGGAAACCCTCTTAATAAAAGTGGTTTCCTTTTTACCTTAAAACTTGAATCCTCAAATTGTGGATTTAAAATTTAAAGCAAATCGTCTATAATTAAGACAAATTTCAATAAGTCGTATCTATTTCACAACAATATTTACCATGCGTTTTGGTACAACGATAATCTTTACAGGTGTTTTACCTGCAAGCCATCTTTCGGCGGCTTCGTGTTCAAGGGCTGCTTTTTCAATATCTTCATTACTTGCATCGGCAGCTATTTGAATTTCATAACGCCTTTTGCCGTTAAAAGCTACCGGATAAGTAATTTTATCTTCTTTCAAATATTTTTCTTCCCATTTAGGAAAGGTAGCTTTGGTAATCGATTCAGTATGACCCAGTTTTCTCCAAATTTCTTCTGAAATATGTGGTGCAAAAGGTGCCAGTAGGACCGTTAAAGGTTCGAGAATTTCAAATTTATTACATTTTAAGCTGTTCAATTCGTTTACACAAATCATAAAAGCACTAATGGACGTGTTAAACGAAAAACGTTCAATATCTTCTTCTACTTTTTTAATGGTTTTATGCAATATTTTCAGCTCTGCATCGCTTGCTTTTTCACCGGTAACTTCAAATTGTTTATTCCTATGGAATAAATTCCAAAATTTTCGTAAAAATTTATGCACTCCTTCGATTCCGTTTGTATCCCAAGGTTTAGCCTGCTCAATGGGTCCAAGAAACATTTCATACAAGCGTAGAGTATCTGCTCCGTATTGTTCAATTATGCTGTCAGGGTTTACAACATTGTACATTGATTTTGACATTTTTTCAATTGCCCAACCACACTTATACTTACCGTCTTCCATGATAAACTCGGCATCTTTATAATCGGGCGACCAATTTTTAAAGGCTTCAATATCTAAATAATCATTATGTACAATATTCACATCCACATGAATGGGCGTAACTTCATATTTATCTTTCAAACCAAAAGATACATAAGTATTTGTATCTTTAATACGATAAACAAAATTAGAGCGCCCTTGAATCATACCCTGATTGATTAGCTTTTTAAAAGGCTCATCTTTAACTACATATCCTAAATCATACAAAAACTTGTTCCAAAAGCGTGAATACATTAGGTGTCCAACGGCATGTTCTGTTCCACCTACGTATAAGTCCACATCTTGCCAATACTTGTTTGCTTCTTTTGAAACCAAAGCTTCGTTATTGTGTGGATCCATATAGCGCAAATAGTAGGCTGATGAACCGGCAAAACCGGGCATAGTACTCAATTCAAAGGGATAGCCATCTTTTGTTTGCCAATTGTTGGCACGTCCTAAAGGCGGATCACCGTCTTCGGTTGGTTTATAAGCATCAATTTCAGGCAATTCCAAAGGTAGTTCACTTTCATCAAGCGGATAGGGAATACCATTTTTATAATAGATAGGAAAGGGTTCGCCCCAATATCTTTGACGACTGAAAATGGCATCGCGTAAGCGATAATTTATTTGGCGTGTTCCTAAACCGCGCTTTTCAATTTCATCTATAATTTTATCAATGGCTTCTTTTACTTCCAAACCATTGATAATTCCGGAGTTCATCATTTTGCCTTCCTTGGCATCGTATGATTCTTCCGAAATATCACCGCCCGAAACTACTTGAACAATATTTAAACCAAAATGTTTTGCAAATGCATAATCACGGCTGTCGTGTGCGGGAACAGCCATAATTGCACCTGTTCCGTAACCCGCTAATACATAATCAGCTATCCAAACAGGAATTTCTTTTTCGGTAAACGGATTGATGGCGTACGAACCGCTAAAAACACCGGTAATGTTTTTAGCATCAGCCATACGTTCACGTTCGGTACGCTTTTTGGTTTTCTCGATATAGGCTTCGACCTCGCTTTTTTGTGCATCGGTAGTTAATTGCTGTGCGTATTCGCTTTCGGGAGCTAAAACCATGAATGTAGCACCGTAAATTGTGTCGGGGCGTGTGGTAAATACCTCAATTTTGGTATCGCTGTTTTTTACATTAAAAAATACTTGTGCTCCTTGCGATTTTCCAATCCAATTACGCTGAATTTCTTTCAGGGAGTCCGTCCATTCCAGTTTTTCCAGACTGTTGAGCAGACGTTCGGCATAGGCAGTAACACGCAACAACCACTGATCCATATCTTTTTGATACACAGGATATCCGCCACGAAGCGAAACACCGTCTTTAACCTCATCGTTTGCCAATACAGTTCCTAAATCAGGACACCAATTCACTTTTGTACGTGCTCGATAGGCTAATCGGTAATTCAACAATATTTTTTGTTGTTCTTCTTCGTTCATGGCACTCCATTGGGCTGCTGTAAAAATTTCCTTTTGTGAACTTGCAGCATCTATATCGGCATTTCCGTTTTTTTCAAACTCTTCAATTAATTTTTCAATCGGCTCGGCTTTTTGGGTTTTATTGTTGTACCAATGTTTAAACATTTGAATAAAAGCCCACTGCGTCCATTTGTAGTATTTAGGGTCTGAGGTACGTACTTCTCTGTCCCAATCAAAAGAAAAACCAATTTTATCCAACTGCTCGCGGTAACGGGCAATATTTTTTTCGGTGGTAATAGCCGGATGTTGTCCGGTTTGAATGGCATATTGTTCGGCCGGCAAGCCAAAAGAATCGTATCCCATAGGATGCAATACATTATAGCCGCGTAAGCGTTTGTAGCGTGCATAAATATCGGAAGCAATGTAGCCCAAAGGGTGTCCTACGTGTAAGCCGGCACCCGAAGGATACTGAAACATATCCAATACATAGTATTTTTCTTTTTCGTGATTTTCGGTTACTTGATAAATATTATTATCTGCCCAATATTTTTGCCATTTTTCTTCAATCTCGTTCCAATTATAGT
>JAKIUH010000310.1 GCA_021647685.1 Bacteroidales bacterium | reverse complement strand
TCCAGACCTATTTTTCAATTCTCTGATAAACATAAGAATAATTTTGCAACACCCAAAGATAAAACATAAATACTGATTATCAACTATTTATATGGGTGTTGCAAAAAAGTGACGAAAACAGGAAATAGCTAATTTTAAGAAATATAAAAAATGCAAGCTATTATAAAAACAGCTTGCATCACTCTATACCTGTTTAAGATGTTGTTCTATTTCAATTTATTTTTCATCCAGCTCTTTTAATAAAACTTCAACGGCTTTCTCTAATTGTTGGTCTTCGCCCTTTGCCATTTTATCAAAATCGTTCCAAACCTTATAATCCGGTTCTAATTGCTGATTTTCCAAATAGTTTCCATTTAAATCTTTGGTACCTACTTGCGGAATACCGAAATATAAAGAACGGTCTTGTAATGTTTCCCACCAAACAGCAGTCATCGTTCCGGGAACGGGCATACCGACAATTTTACCAATTTTCAGGGTTTTGTAAGTATAAGGAAATCCGTGCGCATCGGAATAATTACTTTCGTTTACCAAAAGAATACTCTTTTTTGTCCATTTCCCCATTGGGTCATATCCGTAATGTTGCTCACGCGGATAATAATCTACATATCTTTTACCACTGAAAAAAGTAGCCAAATCATCATGCAGCCAACCACCGCCATTAGCACGCGTATCAATCACAATTGCTTCTTTATGCCAGAATTTACCCAATACTTTTGAATAAACATCCCGGAAACTTGACGAATTCATTCCGCGTACATGCACATAACCTAAACGTCCGTTCGATAATTTATCAACCATTTCTTCTTCACGTTTTACCCAACGTTTATACAATAAATTTTGCTCTGCTCCAATTGAAACAGGTTTTACCACTTCTTCCCATCGTTTTCCGTTTGCCGGATTAAAAAAGGCTACGCGTACTTTTTTTCCTTCTTTGTGATTTAAAAATTGATAATAATCCTTATTGGCAACAATTGTTTGTCCGTCAATCTTTTCGATAACAACACCGGCTTTTGCTTTGGTCTCCGCATTATCAAAAGGTCCTTTTTCAATTATTTCTGCTATTTTTAATCCGTTTCCTTGATAGCTATCATCAAAAAACAGACCTAATTTAGCAGTTTTATCTCCATTGGGATCATTTTTTCGATAACCGGAACCGGTATGCGAAGCATTTAATTCGCCAAGCATCTCACTAAGCATTTCTGCAAAGTCATAATTATTATTAATATAAGGTAAAAATTTAGCATAAACGGTTTTGTAATGCTCCCAATCAATTCCATGCATATTTTTCACATAAAATTTCTCGTACATTTGTCGCCATACATGCTCAAACATATAAGCACGCTCAGCAGTACGGTCGAGTATCATCTCAGCATTGTACGAAATATTCTTTTTCTTGTTGTCGGAAGTACTGAATTTTAGAATTTGCCCGCCGGAAACAAGGAATATGTTTTTTCCATCTTTATCCATTTGCATAGAACCTCCCCAGCCGTTCAATTTACTTACCAATTTGGTTTCATCTTTACGCAAATCATGCACCCAAAGGTCAAATCCTTTTTCAAAACGGCTCAAATAATATAATTTTTCACCGTCTTTAGTCATAATAGCATCCGACAGACTTGAAGAATTGATGGTTAAGCGCACAATTCGGTCTTCGATATTATGCAAATCAATTTTTATGGGTTCAATTTTTTCTTTTTTATCCGATTCTCCTTTCTTTGATTTTTTCCCTTTTTTAGCATTTTCTTCTTCTTTTT
Organism: Bacteroidales bacterium; assembly: GCA_021647685.1. Taxonomy (GTDB): domain Bacteria; phylum Bacteroidota; class Bacteroidia; order Bacteroidales; family NBLH01; genus NBLH01. Next base: position 3,675 of record JAKIUH010000310.1, on the reverse strand, counting down.
TCTTATTCTTTTCTTCTTCTTTTTTCTTTTCTTTCAATAGTTCATATTCTTCTTTTGAAAGATTAAATTCATCATAGGCTTCTTGGGTAAAAAACATCGCATAAGCATCAGAATAAGACCCCCAACTTCCATGACTTCGATATCCTTCACGGTCGCTAAACCAAAGCATCATTTTGCCGTCCATCACCCATTTAGGTTCGGCATCATTGTAACCGCTTTCGGTTAAATTTATCGGTTTTTGTCCTCCGGCAGCACTTACCAATCCTGCATCATTTGAAAATAATGCATTAGGACTATACTGCACTAAAAACCATTTCCCGTCCGGCGACCATTGATACCATTGGTCTCCATCAGAATAAGAGTAATTGAGCGTACCGTCTAAAATGGTTCTGCTTTGTTTGGTAGCCAAATTTACAACTTTCAACGTTGTACGGTTTTCCAAATAAGCCACCTCCTTTCCATCGGGCGAGAATGCAGGCTGAAACTCCTCATTTGGGGTAGCTATTACCACTTCTTCTTTTAATAAAGTTGAATTTGGAAAATTGCTTTCATCTGCACTCACAATTTTGGTTTGGTAAATATTCCAACTTCCGTTACGCTCACCTGCATATAATACCGCTTTCCCGTCAGGACTAAAACTTACCGAACGTTCCTGCTCCGGTGTGTGGGTAATTTGCTTCGTGGTTTTATAATCGGTTGAAGTAACATAAACTTCGCCGCGTATTATAAAAGCAACCTGTTTTCCATCGGGCGAAACCGCCATTTCGCTAATACCTGACGACATTTTTTTGTATTCGGGCAGATTGGATAAACCGTCATAAGCAATTTGAATATTTACTTTTACCGGTTTACCGCCCTTTTCCATCGTATAAATCTCCCCATCGTAACCAAAACATAATTTATCCTTATCTGAAATACTTAAAAAGCGTACCGGATTTTCACTAAAATCAGTTAATTTTTCATTTTGTGAAGGATTGGCTGCCGACATTTTAAAAATATTTATGTTCTTACTGTCTTGTTCGCTTAAATAATAAATTTTGCTTTCATCAGAACTATATACCGGATTCAGGTCTTCTCCTTTAAAAGTGGTTAAGCGGGTGTGCTTGCCTGTATTTTTATCATATACCCAAATATCTCTTGTAGTAGAGGACGTATGATGCTTACGCCAAATATTTTCAATTCCCACTCTGTCCTGATACAAAATTTTATCATCTGCCTTGTTAAACGATGCGCTTTGTGCAGGCGTTGTTAATATTTGTTTTGTACGCCCCCCTTCGGTAGCCACCATATACAATTCGGTAAATCTTCTGCGTGGAAATTGGATATTAGAAACTGCATCCATTATCGTAGCTTCAAACAAAATATTTTTTCCATCAGCAGTAAAACTTGTGGGAAGTTCACTACTTGAATAAAAAGTCAAGCGCTTGGCTTCACCTCCCTGTGCAGGCATCACAAATACATCAAAGTTACCAAAACGGTCTGATGCAAATGCAATATATTTTCCATCAGGCGACCAAACCGGCATAAACTCATAAGACGATGAAACCGTTAAAGGTACTGCCACACCACCGCTTGAAGCCACCTTAAACAAATCACCCTTATAACTAAAAACTATAGTCTCCCCATCAGGCGATATTGCAGGATAACGCATCCATAAGGGATTATCTTGGGCGAGAATCTGAAAAGCCGAAAAAATTAAAATCAATAATAAATGTATCTTCCTTTTCATATTTAAATTTTTTAAATTATTACCACTTCAAAGGTATAAAAATCAAATTAAATAAAAAATTCGTAGGTAATCCACAAATATCAATAATTACCCCCTCATTTACAAATACTTACACCCTACACGCAATACAAATAGTATCATCTTAATCATAAATCAAGAAAAAAAAGGCTTATCTTTATGGAAAATATTAAACCCAAACATCAAAATAAAAACAAATAAAATAAAAACTTATGAAAACAATTAATTTTTTAATTTTTACAGGAATGCTTTCAGTATTCTTTTTATTGAACTCGTGCGGAGGTAACCGTTCAGAAAATACGACAAATGAAAACGGGAAAACGGTGTATTTTTTAGAAGAAGAGGCTGATATTGAAGCACCTCTTACATACGTAAAAGAGCCATATACTGAAAAAAAAGACAAATCTGTCGATGATGAAGCAAAGCAGGATTTCAATACGGAAGAATATGATGTAATCAACGAGAATCCATTTGTCAGTCCGTTTAATCAACCTTTATCAACTTTTTCGGTAGATGTGGATAGGGCTTCTTATGCGAACATCCGAAGGATGTTAAATAATAATCAAAACCCGAATAAAGATGCAGTACGGATAGAAGAAATGATTAATTACTTTAATTATAACTATCCTCAACCAAAAGTAGATGCACCTTTTTCTGTTAATCTGGAAATGGGAGTTTGTCCTTGGAATACCCAGCACAAACTATTGCTTATCGGTTTACAAGGAAAAAATATTGATATAGAAAACACCCCTGCCAGCAATCTTGTTTTCTTACTGGATGTTTCCGGCTCAATGAGTGATGATAACAAACTTCCGCTTTTAAAACAATCTTTAAAAATATTATTGGAAAAATTGCGCCCAAAAGACCGTGTTGCTATTGTAGTATATGCCGGTGCTGCAGGCGTTGTGCTTCCTTCAACCTCTTGTGATGAAAAAGACAAGATATTGGCAGCTTTAAATAAATTAGAGGCAGGTGGTTCAACAGCAGGAGGAGAAGGTATTAGGCTGGCTTATGATATCGCAAAAGAAAATTATATTGATGGAGGAAACAATAGAGTTGTTCTGGCAACCGATGGTGATTTTAATATTGGCGAAAGTAGTGATGCCGCCATGGTACGATTAATTGAGGATAAACGCAAAGAAGGTGTATTTTTAACCGTTTTAGGTTTTGGCATGGGCAACTACAAAGACAGTAAAATGGAGCAACTTTCAAACGCCGGAAACGGAAATTATGCCTATATTGATAATATTCTGGAAGCAAAAAAAGTATTGGGCAAAGAGTTTTTCGGAACAATTTACACCATTGCCAAAGATGTAAAAATTCAAATAGAATTTAACCCTGCTCAGGTAAAAGCTTATAGGCTAATCGGCTATGAAAACAGAATGATGGCAGCAGAAGATTTTAATGATGATACAAAAGATGCAGGAGAAATTGGGTCAGGACATACCGTAACGGCACTTTACGAAATAATTCCTGCAAATTCAGATGAAAAAATAAGCGGTGTAGATGAATTGGAATATCAGAAAAAAGATATTGTACAAAGTGATAATTTGATGACTTTAAAATTACGATACAAAAAACCGGCGGGTGAAACGAGTAAGCTCATTAAACAAAAAGTCAGGGAAAATAACATCTTTAAAGAAAGTAATTCTGAAAATTTTAAGTGGGCATCAACCGTTGCAGAGTTTGGTTTGCTTTTACGCGATTCACAATTTAAAGCCAATGCAACATATAAGCAAGTTTTGGAAAATGCACAAAAAGCTAAAGGAGATGATGCAGAAGGCTATCGTGCAGAATTTATACGATTAGTAAAAATTGCTGAGATACTTTAAGAAAAAATAAGCTTGTCAAAGTAAAGCTTTGACAAGCTTATTAAAATTTTAATACCCGTAAATTTCAGCCAGTTTATCGGCTAATTTTTGTCCTCT
>JAKIUH010000309.1 GCA_021647685.1 Bacteroidales bacterium | reverse complement strand
CAAAATCATACAACAGTACGTAGATAATAACCAATTTCAACAAGTCATCTCTTTTGACAAAGAGGGATTACCTGTACTGATAGAGATTAGTGATAAAAAAGTAAAAAAGATTGTAACGATATGAAAAGGATAGTTGTTTTTATAGTTTTATTTGCATATGTACCATTGTGTGTGGGGGCACCCTTGGTAGATGTAGCAGAGACAGAGTTAAAATTTTCGAAAAAATTTTTATTCTTTTCAACAAAATCAATTACATAATTTTCCGAAAGTTCTTTTCCGTTAATTTTAATTCTTTCTCGAAAATCTTTTAAATGCGGCGATGTATAAAGTCCGGTTTTATATCCTGCTGCTTGCAATACCGATGCAATCATGTGCGAAACAGAACCTTTTCCATTGGTTCCGGCAATATGAATGCTTTTAAAACGGTGATGCGGATAGTCAAAATATTTATCCAGAGCACGGGTATTGTCAAGATTTGCTTTATAAGCAGCTTTTCCTTGCCTTTGATACATTGGCAAGCTATTAAACAAATACTCAATAGTTTGAGAATAATTCATTTTAAAAGATAAAAATATTTTTCACAAAACTATCCAATATTCTCTTTTGAAAAAAAGAAAATTTGTATCTTGTTTAAAATTTAATTGTGGAAATTATGGAACAAAAAGAAAAAATATTTGTTTTGGATACTAATGTTGTACTCCATGATCATCGTTGTATTTATCATTTTGATGAGCACGATATAGTCATTCCAATCGTTGTTTTGGAAGAATTGGATAAGTTTAAAAAAGGCAATAATCAAATAAATTTTCAAGCGCGTGAATTTATGCGCGAATTGGATAAACTCTCAGGCGAGGAATTATTTCACGAAGGAGTTTCCTTAGGCGAAGGAAAAGGAAAATTATACATCGAAACAGGAAAAGCTTTCTCCGAACAATTGGTTGAATCCTTTACCGAGCGAAATGCAGACAACCGTATTTTGGCAATTAGCGAGTTTGTTAAAAATACACATCCCGATAAACAGACTTATATCGTAAGCAAGGATATTAATCTTCGATTAAAAGCAAAATCATTGGGTTTGTTGGCGCAAGATTATCAAACAGGTAAAGTACGAAGTTTGGAAAAAATTCAAAAAGGAATTAAAACTTATGACAAGGTTGATCCGAATTTAATTTCACGATTGTATAAAAGTCAGGACGGTATTCCTGTTGAAGAATTTGAATTTGGCGAAGAAATTATGCCCAATCAATATTTTATTCTTAAAAATGAAAAAGCAAGTGCTTTGGCTCATTATAATCCTTTTGAGCGAACCGTTTCAAGGGTGGAAAAAGAAAAAGCCGCCGGTATTGTTCCACGCAATGCCGAGCAAACTTTTGCCTTAGATGCTTTATTGCGTCCTGAAATTAAGCTGGTTTCACTTACCGGAAAAGCGGGTACAGGAAAAACTTTGTTGGCGTTGGCTGCTGCCTTGCAACAACGAAAAAATTATGAACAAATTTACCTTGCACGACCCATTATGGCTTTAGCAGATAAAGATTTAGGTTATCTGCCCGGAAGTGCAAAAGAAAAAGTAGGTCCGTATATGCAGCCCTTGTTCGACAACTTGAATTTTATTAAAAACCGTTACGGCAAAAACAGTAAAAACTATGCACGCATTGACGAAATGGTAGAAGAGGAAAAATTAATTATTACCCCATTGCCTTATATTCGAGGAAGAAGCTTGTCGAATGTATTTTTTATTGTTGATGAAGCTCAAAATCTGACACCGCACGAAATAAAAACCATAATTACCCGTGCCGGAGAAGGAACTAAGTTAGTTTTTACCGGAGATATTGAACAAATTGATTCGCCTTACTTGGATGATAAATCCAATGGTTTAACTTATATGTCGGACAGAATGAAAGGACAAGATATTTTTGCACATATTAATTTAATCAAAGGAGAAAGAAGTTATTTGGCTGACTTAGCAAGTGATTTGTTGTGATAAATTGTTAAACTGTTAAACTGTTAAATTGTTACTTGGTGCTGGGTTCTGGGTTTTATTGCTCATTGATTATTGATTATTGAATTTTGAATATTGCTAAATTGTTAAATTGTTAAGCTGTTATTTGGTACTGGGTTCTCGGCACTGGGTTCTTGGTTTGTTGAATATTTATCATTGAATATTGCTAAATTGTTAAACTATTAAACCATTATTTGGCTATAGATGAGGGCACTTGGTTTCGAATTTTTATAGAATAACCGGTTTGGCGACAGAATGACGAACTTTTAAAATTGAAAATTTGATTTCTATATGGATATATTAAAATTTGCGGCAATTGATATCGGTACAAATGCTATGCGTTTACTTTTTGCCAATGTTATTGAAGATAAAGGAGAAACATGGTTTAAAAAAGCTGCATTATTCCGTATGCCCATTCGTTTGGGTGAAGATGTTTTTGAATACGGTAAAATTAAAAAAAAGCGTGCCCGAAATTTAATCAGAATTATAAAAGCTTTTGATTTATTGATGAAATCAAATGATGTAGTACGTTATCGTGCCTGTGCTACTTCGGCAATGCGCGAAGCCGAAAACGGTACTAAACTGATTGATTTGATTTATAAAGAAACCGGTATCCAAATTGAACTTATTACAGGGCAAGAAGAAGCGGAAATTATACGTCAAACACAAATTAAAAAACTACTATCTAAAGATAAAAACTGGTTGTATGTTGATGTTGGGGGTGGTAGTACCGAAATTACCTATTTTTTAAATCAAAAAGCTGTAAAAGCTCGCTCTTTTAAGCTGGGAACTTTGCGGATATTAAAAAATAAAGTACCCAAAGGCGAGTGGGAGGCAATGGAAGAATGGCTTACCGAAATTAAAGATGATAATGAAGATTTAAAAGTAATTGGTTCGGGAGGGAACATCAATAAAATTTATAAATTTTCACAAAATCCCGAAGGAAAAGGTTTGTATTTTAACGAATTAAAGCAGATATATAAAGAAATTAAATCATATTCTTTTGAAGACAGAATGAAAATTTTGGGTTTTAATCCCGATAGAGCCGATGTTATTATTCCTGCCTCAGAACTTTTTATTAAAGTGATGAAAAAAGCCGGTGCGGGAATTATTTACGTCCCCAAAATTGGTTTGGCTGATGGTATTGTGCGTTTAGAATACAAAAAATTTAAAGAAAGCCTAAAAAAATAACTTCTTATTTTTAATTATTCTAAATAAGTACTTTGTTTTCATAATTATTTCTCTAATTTTGCAGCCTTTTAAATCAAAAAATGAACAAAGAAAATAAAAAAGTTGCTTTTCAGACCTTAGGTTGCAAATTAAATTTTTCGGAAACATCTACCATTGCACGTGATTTTACTGAAAAATCATATCAGCGGGTACGTTTTAACGAAAAAGCTGATGTTTATGTAATAAATACTTGTACGGTTACCGAACAGGCGGATAAAAAATGCCGGCAAGCCGTAAAAAAAATTATCCGCCAAAACCCTGAGGCTATTGTTGCGGTTGTGGGTTGTTATGCCCAATTAAAACCCGATGAAGTGTCAAATATTCCAGGAGTAGATATAGTTTTGGGTGCTAATGAAAAACAAAAGCTTTTCAATTTTATTGAAAAATATGAGAAAGAACACCGTCCAATCTATCATTCTTGCGAGATTAATGAAGTAGAGGCTTTTGATGCGGCTTATTCATCGGGCGACAGAACCCGTTCATTTTTAAAAGTACAAGATGGTTGCGATTATCCGTGTACCTACTGTACAATTCCAAAAGCACGTGGAAAAAGCCGTAATCAAAATATTGAAAAAACAGTAGCATTGGCAAAAGAAATTGCAGAAAAAGGCTACAAAGAAATTATTTTAACCGGTGTTAATATAGGAGATTTCGGAAAATCTACCGGAGAAAATTTTTATCAATTAATACAAGCACTAGATAAAGTTGAAGGCATTGAACGATACCGTATTTCATCTATTGAGCCTAATTTATTGAGTGATGAAATTATTGAATTTACTGTAAAATCATCTAAGTTTTTGCCGCATTTTCATATTCCGCTGCAAAGTGGTTCTAATGAGATATTGAAAAAAATGAAACGCCGCTATAATCGTGAACGATTTGCCAATCGTATCTATAAAATTAAGGAACTTATACCTGATGCGTTTATTGGTGTAGATGTAATTGTGGGTTTTCCGGGCGAAACCGATGAATTATTTCAAGAAACTTATGATTTCTTGGAAAGTTTAGATGTTTCTTTTTTACATGTTTTTTCATATTCGGTACGTCCCGGTACCGAGAGCGAGCAAATGAGCGGGAAAAATGATGCAAAAACCATTGCAAACCGTAGTAAAGTATTGCATCAATTATCTTCACAAAAACATCGTGCTTTTTATCAAAAGTATATTGATACGACGCATAAAGTGCTTTTTGAGGCAAAAAATAATCAAGGAAAAATACACGGTTTCACTGAAAATTATTTAAAAGTAGAAATTAATTATGATGAAAGCCTGATTAATAAAGTTGTTAATGTTCAACTTGCCGGATTAATTGAGCCTGAATTGTTTGCAGGAAAACCTTTATTGTAAAGCTACACTTATCATTAGATTTCCAAAACTATATTATCTTTGTAGGAAATAAACTTGCAAAAGGTGAAAATACTTATTGTAGAAGATGAAATAAATTTGGCTGATGCTATTGTGAGCTATCTGAAAACGGATGGTCATATTTGTGAGCAAGTAAATGATTATCGCTCGGCAGAAGAAAAAATTAGTATATACGAATACGATTGTGCACTGATTGATATTAACTTGCCCGATGGAAGCGGTTTAAATATCATTAAACAATTAAAAGAGAAACAAAAAGCAACCGGTATTATAATCATATCAGCACGCGAAACTGTGGACGACCGTATTAAAGGATTGGAAACCGGTGCCGATGATTATTTGGTAAAACCTTTTGATTTAGCAGAACTTAATGCACGCATTAAATCCTTAATCCGTAGGATTAATTTTAAAGGGAACAATGTAATCGAAGCAGGTGATATTCGTATTTTTCCTGATGATTTAAAAGTTCTAATAGCCGGAAATTCATTGGATTTGACTAAAAAAGAATATGATTTATTGCTGTTTTTTGTGTCCAATAAAAACCGTGTACTTACAAAAGAAACCATTGCCGAGCATCTTTGGGGCGATTATATTGATACGGTAGATTCTTTTGATTTTGTATATGCGCACATTAAAAATCTGCGAAAAAAATTACAAGAAAAAGGCATCGAAAATCCGATTAAAACGGTTTATGGTTTAGGTTATAAATTTCAAATCTGATTTTAACTTACTGTATTATTAATGTTATTTAATTCCTTATATTTTATTTTTCCTGCAATCTGATGGTGTTTCGGGTGCTTTTTTCCTAAAATCCAATGGTTTTATGAATCTTTTAACAACAACTACATTATATTTTATTACGTTTTCGCTTTTTGTTTTCTTTCTCGGCGTAATTTTTTTTTATC
>JAKIUH010000308.1 GCA_021647685.1 Bacteroidales bacterium | reverse complement strand
AAATTATAAATATAAGACAGTTGATGGCTTTTGATACCAAAGGTAAAGCAGACCAAGTTAAAAGTAAAACCAAATTGACCAAAAGAGAATTACAAATACTGGAACTTATTTGTAAAGGATATACCAATAATGAAATTGCCGAAGAACTTTTTATAAGTAGTCGTACGGTTGATAATCATAGAGCTAATTTATTAGCCAAAACAGAAACAAAAAATACAGCAAGTTTGGTTGCATTTGCCATACATAATAAGTTTGTTACTATTTAGCCTTAAATCTGCAACTTTCTTCTACTGCAAAGCCAAAACTGTGTCTGCCTGTGGTAGGACAAGTTTTTTGACTTTTCACTACGAACAAATCTGCGGATTTAAGGTTTAGTGCAAATTAATATTTTTAAAAATATTGTTTTTACCACATCTCTTTTCTGTATGCTTTTCTTTTTTACTCTTGCTTGCATCTCTTTTCTTTATGTGAAACTACACAACTTAGGTAAATCTACCTAATTACTTATCATTTTGTAATTAGTATTTTATGCGCTCTTATGGTGCACTCAAACTGTTTAATTTTGTATTAGAATTTGAATCATATCAAATAGTTCTTATAAATAAGATACTACAAAGAAATGTCAGCTTTAATGAAGATGAAAATTGTAAAAACTTGTAATTGTTTGACAGTGGCTCTGATAAAGTTTTGTGAAAATAATTGTTGGTTAATTTTAAACCGAAAATTTTTACGAAACATTAAACCTTTTATAAATATAGGCTTATGGAAAAGATTTTGGTTGTTGAAGATGCACAGTCCGTTCGTGAGGAAATTTGTGATATTCTTCAAATGGAGGGTTTTGAAGTTTCTGCGGCTTCAAATGGATTTGAGGGGCTTATGCAAACAAAAAATGATAAGCCTGATTTAATTATTTCCGATATAATGATGCCGGGATTGGATGGTTATCAGTTAGTCAACGAAATAAAGAAATATCCTGACACTAATAGTATTCCGGTAATTTTTTTATCGGCAAAGGCACAGCTTGATGATATCAGAACAGGCATGAATTTGGGTGTGGAAGATTATATTACTAAGCCGATTCATCCAAATGATTTATTAGCAGCAGTGAATATGAGTTTGGATAAACAAAAAAAGATGAACAGGAATATTAGCAAATTAATTTTGAGTCCTATTGAATTATTGCCTCAAGAATTATCTGAGTCAATAAATGTAGTTTTGGGTTTTTCAAATTATTTAAGTTCTGAAAAATCGGATATTCCAAAAAATGAACTTGAATTATTGGTTAACGGGATCTATAATCAAGGTGAAAAAATTAATAAGCTAATTAATGATTATTTGTTGTACATGAATTTAATTACTCATCGTGCTCAATCTAATGATATTAATGTTAGTAGTTTAAAATTTATTCATTTATACATAAAAAGTATTGTATCAACAGTAGCCGAAGAATTAAATAGAAAAAATGATGTTATTTTTGATTTGCAAGAGGCTAACTTAAATTTCAACGACTTTTATTTCCAAAAAATTATTGAAGAAATAATTCGTTGTTCCGTGCAGCTTACATCACCCGGCAGCAAAATTTATGTTCGTTCAGTAATTGAAAATAACTTTTATTGTTTAAATATTGAAGGTGAGCTGAACAAAAGTCAGAATACAGAGAACAAATACAATATATCATCATGTAAAAAATCTATAGAAATTATTGAATTAATTGCAAAAAATTATTCCGGTGATTTTAAATATAATTTTAATTCAGATACCGGCTTTTGTTTTACTTATTATTTTAAATTGTAAACTATAGTTTAGTTCATTATTTGTAATTTTCAAAGTTTATAACTGCTCAATTTAGCAAAGCTAAGTCTGGGCAAAACTTATTCATAAATTCTTATCAGATGGTTTTTAGTTATATTAATACAGCCATCGGTTCTAGGTAATCATGAATTACTTTACTCTTTTCTATGCCTGAAAAGCTTCCAATAGGACAAAACACCTAATAAATATCCAAATTACAATATAGGTTTTATAACTCTAAATATAAAGTAGTTTGTAGTCTAATTTTGTACTATAAATTATTAATTAAAAATTCAGCGTTATGAAAACAATAAAATTAAAATTATTCAGAACAATTGCAATTGTATTAGTCATACAATTAGCATTAGGCACCGTAGCACGGTCGCAAGTATGTAAACCCTATAAAAAGCAGGCATACGGAATAGCCTCAAACTTTACAAACACGAGTAGTGGTTTGGGCTTATTAACCGAAACTAACTTATTCTACAAATGTGGTAAAAGTGAATTTAAAGCCGGTTTTGTTTGGCAAAATCAATACCAAAAAATTTCCGGATTAAATTTACAATACCGGTATTACCTTGCTGATAACGATTATTTTAATGTATTCTTGTATATGAATACTATGCGTAATTACAATGTGAATTTACGGAAAGAAATAAATGCCGTTGTTCACCGGTATAACTATTCAGAGATTCCCGAACTTGAACGCTTTAACACCCAAGAACACTATGTAGGTTTTGGTATTCAAGTACGGCTGGTTCAAAATTTATTTATCGATTCCAAAATTGGCTTTGGTGGCTATACCAGTCAAATACTTAACGAGGATTATCGCAATAAAAATACCACTTACCATTCTGATAACGATTTTGCTTTACAGTTGAGTGTTGGCTTACATTATAAAGTTGATATAAGAAAAAAAAGTAAAAGATGGCCTTAATAGATTGATAGAGTAGTTGAATATGTGTGCTTTTGTACCTCAACAGAGGAATTGGAAATTTATCTATAAGCTATAAATATTAAAAATTAGGAAAATGTATAACTATAAAGTATTGGTTGTAGAGGACGAGGAAGCTGTTCGTAATGAAATTTCGGAAATCTTATCAATGGAAAACTTTCAGGTAAGTTCTGCAGCAAATGGATTAGATGGTCTAAAACAGGCTAAAAAAAACAAACCGGATATTATTGTATCGGATATTATAATGCCTGTTCTTAACGGATATCAGTTTATTAAAAGAATAAAAAAGAATCCTGAAACAGAAAATATACCGGTAATATTCTTGTCGGCAAAAACTACAAAAGATGATATCGATCACGGTATTTATCTTGGGGCTGTGAGCTATCTTACCAAACCGTTATCTATTGATGAGTTGTTAAAAACAGTGAAAAAAGGATTGGATAATACCCGAAAATCCAAAAAAGAATCTAAAGTTCCGGCAGAGAACAACTTGCCGTACTCTACAACCCTTAAAAGTAAGAAAAATGCTTTTAATAATATCGAAACGCATACTGTAATTAAAAACATAGTTATTGAGGAAGCTAAAACGTCAAATCGTTTATCGGATATCGAATTGTTATTACAAGCCGGAAACCTAAAGCAGCATCACATTTATTTTAAGAAAATTGTCAGATTCATAATTCGTTATTCAATTAATAACTCTTCAAAAGGAAATACGATATTTGTACTTTCAAAATATGAAAATAAGGGTTTTTCGATTACCGTAAAAAGTAAAAATTCTATCGTTAAATCGGGTGATAATTCAGTAGATAAAGCAAAGTCTTTTTCTTTAGGATATACGCTTGAACGCTCCATGATTAAATCAATCAGCCGTTTATTAGAGGGCAAATTAAGTTTTGAGAATAATAAAGATGGTCGTTTTTCTATTTCAATCTTATTAAATTCATTAAAATGTTTAATTCCCATTATGGCGGATACAACTTTCATTCCTTTAATAAGATTGCAATGATAATTCCCTATCTCTCTCCCCTCTTTTATTACTAAATATGAAGCTCTTTTTTTCTCATCTTGTGTTGCCATACCAACAGGGCATACATGTGAGCCAAAGCCAGAGCACATTTTAGCACGAATACATCCACCACTCATCATAAACCCTCTAGCAATACCAACAGCATCAGCACCCATACACAAAGTAATTATAGCATCATCAGGTGTTAAGATTTTCCCACTAGCAATAATTTTAATATCTTGTCTAAGATCATGTTTTTTAAGTAAAGTATCTAGTACATAAAGTGCATTATTTGTAGTAAGTCCAACTGATTCCATAAGTTCAAGAGGGGCAGTAGCACTTCCGCCTTCCCCGCTATCTACAGAGATATAATCTGGTATGTTTTTACCAGTTAATTTTCTTTTTACAATATCTTTTATCATTTTTTCCACTGCATTTGCATCAGATATTACTATTTTAAATCCAACAGGTTTTTTAGATATCATTTGTAATTTTTCTACAAAATCAAGAAGATGTTCAGTGGTATCTGCATATGGAAATCTATTTGGCGAAAAAATATCTTTCCCTTCTTCAACACCTCTATAATAAGCAATATCAGCAGTTACTTTAGCGGCTGCTAATTTTCCACCTGTTTGTTTTGCTCCTTGAGCAATTTTTATCTCAGTCATACGACAAAATTTCATCACTTTTTCATATCTAAGTTCATCAAATGTTCCATCTTTATGACGAACACCATACAGTCCAGAGCTCATTTGAAAAATCATATTTGGAATATCATCTGGAACCTCTTTTGGAAAAGCTTCTAACGGAGCCTTCCAGTTTACACGAAACAGTACATGAGTTATAGTGTCATAAATATATGTATTTTGTGTTCTTTTATGAAGTAAGATATTTCTATACCATTTAATAGCAACTGCACGATTAAAGAAAAATGATGCTATTTTAAAAATAGTTTCTGCAAAAACAGTACTTTGTACTATCTCAAGGTAGTTACAATCCTTTAAATCTGGCTTATGAGTAAATAAATGATTCGATGTTAATGAACCCTCACCGGTATTTATAGTTAATTTACTTTTATATCCAGCTATTGAAAATGCGCGTATAGCTTCTGGAGATAATGATCCGTCACTCATAGCCGAACGAAGGATTGGTGTATGAGAAACAAAAGGTATCTCTCTGTTTTTACCAAAAGTAACAGAAGTGTCTTCACTAACTTCATCATCATTAAGAACATTTGTCGCATGTTTTATGATAAATCTTGAACCAGTAAAGGGTTCTGTTACAGAAAAAGATTTATAATTTGGTTTATCTTTTGCAGCTGTATAAACCCAATCAACTTTATCTTTAGAATCATAAAATGTCTCTTCTGCAAAGTATTGGCGAAGAGGTTCTCTTAAGCTTTCAAACAAATATCTTGCACGACCTATAACTGGGTAGTTTATAAGCAAAGCATGTTTTCTTTGGACATATTTATCGTAGATAAACAAGCAAAAAGTAGCGAAAATAGCTGCTAAAAAGAAAAACTCAATAAAATATATAAAAAAACTCCATGCCGTGTGTAGTAGCTCCATTTAAAATTCTCCTAATTTAATTATTTTTTCTGTTTTTGTTTCTAAATTTGAGAGTTTTGTATTATAATTTTCTTGTAATTCTTTTAATAATATTATATTGTTGTATAATTGTGATATTTGAGCTGTTAATTCTCTTATTGTTGTTAAATTCATATTTGTTGTTTTAGAATTT
>JAKIUH010000307.1 GCA_021647685.1 Bacteroidales bacterium | reverse complement strand
GCCTGCATTATCTTCTAATCGTTTAATAATTTGCAAGTCTTTCATTAATCTTAATGTATTTTTAAATATTTATTTGAGCTCTTGATTTGAGCTCTTGATTTGAGCTTATTGTATTTTGAAAAAAATACAGGTAGAATTTATAAATACGTATTCTTTTGCAAATAATTTCGCACATAATCATCAATGCCTTCTTCTAATGTATAGAATGCTTCGGAGTATCCAATACTGCGTAATTTACTCATATCGGCTTCGGTAAAATATTGGTATTTATCGCGAATATCTTCGGGAGTATCTATAAATTCAATATTTTCAGGAATATCCATTGCTTTAAAGGTGTTGCGTGCCAAATCCAAAAAAGTTCGTGCTTTACCGGTACCAAGATTATACAAGCCGGAATCTTTCCGGTGATTTAAAAAGAAGTACAATACTTTTACCACATCTTTTACGTAAACAAAGTCGCGCATTTGTTCGCCGTCTTTAAATTCAGGATTATGCGAACGGAATAATTTCATTTTCCCACTTTCTTTGATTTGACGATACGCATGAAAAATTACCGAAGCCATGCGTCCTTTGTGATACTCGTTAGGTCCATATACATTAAAAAATTTCAAACCTGCCCAAAAATAGGGTTGTTGTTCCTGTTGTAATGCCCATTTATCGAAATCATTTTTTGATTCACCGTAAGGATTAAGTGGTTTTAAACGGTTTACTATTTCATGACTATCGTCATAGCCCAATTCGCCCATACCATAAGTAGCTGCCGATGAGGCATAAACAAGCGGAAGTCCGTATTTTACACAGGCTTTCCAAACTTTTTGTGTATAGCCAAGGTTTAATTCATTAAAAACAGCTACATCAAATTCGGTGGTATCGGTACGTGCTCCGATATGAAAAATAAACTGAACGTATTTATGATTATTATCCAACCATTCAAAAAAATCATTACGGTGAACTTTTTGGGTGTAGCTTTTATTTTCTAAATTCTTGTTTTTTTCAGTTTTTGAAAAATCATCTACTAAAATAAGGTCTTTAAAACCTTCGTTATTAAGTTTTTGTACAAATGCACTGCCGATAAAACCAGCTGCTCCAGTAACTATAATCATAGTGTATATTTTAAGTTCATACAAAGTTAATTGAAAATTTTTGTTGTTTTAACAGATTTTTGATGAAATTACTCTATTTCTAATAAAGAGGTATTGGTACTAAAAATTTTTACATTGACTATTTCAGTTGCACATAATAATCAAAGGCTTCAAAAATTTCAGTTTTACCGGCGGTTTGATTAATTTCTACTTTTCCGATTTTTGAAAGCAAGGAAAAATTAATTTTTGCTTGCTCATTTTTTTTGTCATGCTGCATTAGTGAAAACAATGCTTCGTAATCTTTTTTTGAGAAATACAATTTTCCGTATAAACCTGTGATAAATTCAGTTATATCAAATAGCTGCTCCATTGGAAACATACACTTTTTATTCGATAAAAAAGCATCGAAAATCATTCCGAATGCTACGGCTTTGCCATGTAATAATTCCTTATCGGTCTGTAAAAAGTAACTTTCAAAAGCATGTCCAAAAGTATGTCCGAAATTTAATGCTTTGCGAATATTTTTTTCATAAGGGTCAGTTTCAACAAAATATGTTTTTATACTTACTGATTTTTCAATCAGCTTTAATAGCTCATCGTAATCAAAGTCATCATTATTTGTGATGTTAAAACTTTTTAATTTTTCATAATGTGTTGCATCATAGATTAAAGCATGTTTTATCATTTCTGCAAAACCTGAAATAATATTTTCTTTATCCAATGTTTTTAAAAATTGCGGATAAATAATTACTTTTTCGGGTGCATTAAAACAACCTATTTCATTTTTTAGTCCTATAAAGTCAAATCCGGTTTTTCCGCCTACCGATGCATCAACTTGTGATAAAAGAGTAGTGGGAATATTTATAAAAGCAATTCCACGTTTAAAAGTTGATGCGGCAAATCCGCCCATATCACCAATTACACCGCCCCCCAAGTTAATTAATAAGGATTTTCTATTAGCACCATTTTTACTTAATGTTTCCCAAATTTTACTTACGGTTTTTAAGTTTTTATTGATTTCACCGCTTTTAATTTTTATGGGATAGTAATTTTCAGGGAGTTGTTCTTTAATTTCGGGCAAACAAAATTTCTCGGTATTTTCATCCATTAGTATAAAGCAATTTTGATGTTTATACTGTTGAAAAATACTTGAAAAATCCGCTTTATTGTAGGTGAAAATGATATCTGAGTGCATATTATTATTTTTTTTGGCAATGTCAGGAAATTATGATTTTAATCATAAACTGTTAAAAATCATATTTTTTTTATTGCATATTAAGTAATTTTGACACAAGTGTTTTATATTTTCGCAGCAAAATTATAAAACAGTTTTTTATTTAAAGATTTTTTTTAGTACCAAACTTTAAAAATTAACAGAATGTCAAACGATGCAGTAATAAACAGGTTAATTGACCAATTTCAGGATACGGAAATTGCATTCAAAAGCAAATCGGATGCACAACTAAGAAAAGCTCATTTCTTATTTAAAGTAATGGGAAATGCCTCATTGGTTAAAATAGGTAACGGACTTACCAAAATTGCCATTGGTATAGGTTTTCCGGTTGGATGGGCTGCTAAACCTACGCTTTATGCCCATTTTGTAGGTGGCGAAACTATTGATAAATGTAATCCTGTTGTAAAACGATTGGGTGAATTTAATGTAAAAGCAATTTTAGATTATTCGGTTGAAGGAACCGATGATGATAAAACCATTCAGTTGGCTTTGGAAGAAACCATCCGTTCGATTAAAAATGCAGCTCAAAATCCGAATATTCCTTTTGCTGTTTTTAAACCTACCGCTTTTGGGCGTAGCAGCATTTTGGAAAAAGCCAGTGAGGGAATTGAATTGTCTGAAAATGAAAAACAAGAAGTTCAAAAATTTAAAGACCGTATTCATACACTTTGTAAAACGGCTTATGATAATGATATTCCAATTTTAGTAGATGCTGAAGATACTTGGTTTCAGAATATTTTTGATGAGGTGGTTACTGAAATGATGGAAAAATTCAACAAAGAAAAAGCCATAGTTTTTAATACCTACCAAATGTACCGTTGGGACAGGCTTGATATTTTAAAAGAGGCACATAAAGCCGCTACCGAAGGCGGTTATTATTTAGGTGCTAAATTTGTGCGAGGTGCCTATATGGAAAAAGAACGTGCCCGTGCTGCTGAGAAAGGGTATAAAGACCCGATTCAACCCGATAAAGAAAGTACAGACCGTGATTATAATTTGGCATTGAAATACTGTATTGAAAATATTGAAAATATTGTAGTGTTCAATGGTACACATAATGAATACAGTAATGCATACATGGCTCAATTAATGGAAGAGCACGGTTTGGCAAAAGATGACCCGCGTTGTTGGTTTTCTCAATTATACGGTATGAGCGACCATATTAGTTTTAATTTGGCAAAAGAAGGCTACAATGTTGCTAAATATTTGCCTTACGGGCCTGTACGCCATGTATTGCCTTATTTATTGCGTAGAGCAGAGGAAAATACATCAGTAAAAGGACAATCAGGACGCGAATTACAATTGATTGAAGCTGAGGTTAAAAGAAGGAAAGCAAGCAAGTAGCTTTAGTTGAATTGAATTTCAATAATTTACAGTCTGCAAATTTTGCGGGCTGTTTTTGTATAAACTCGATATGTAAATCTTTGCATATTGCTATATATCATGTTTTTGCAATAAATCTGTGATTTATTTTTCGTATCTTTGCAAAGCAAAAATCAAATTTAAAATTAATACGTATGGACATTAATTCATTGAAAACCATTGCTGAATGGTCATATAAACTAACACCCATGTATCGCGGATATACTGATAAAATTTTGTATATCAATGTAACAGACGGTACAATTAAAGAAAAAGATGTAGCGCCGCTAATGAAAGAAAAATTCATTGGTGGAAAGGGCTATGGTTTAAAATTACTTTGGGACGCTACCAAACCGGACACTAAATGGAATGATCCTGAAAATGAGATTATTATCAGTCCCGGACCTATTGCCGGTATTACACAATATTCAGGGACAGGAAAATCTTTAGTGGTTTCTATTTCGCCGCAAACAAATTCTGTAATGGATAGTAATGTGGGCGGATATTTTGGTCCATTCTTGAATTTTTCGGGTTTTGATGCCTTAGAATTACAAGGAAAATCGGATAAAGATGTAATTATTATTATCGATGGCGAAGCTGAAACTGTAAAAATAGTTGAAGCCCCCGAAGGAACCAGTAATACGCATATTCTTGCCCGTGAACTTACCGAGGCATTGGCAAACAGTGATGCAGGAAAAGATCTTGTAAAAGTTTCAGTTGTCTCAGCCGGAGATGCTGCCGAGCACTCATTGATTGGTATGCTTAATTTTTCTTTTTACGATCCAAAACGTAAAGAAGTACGTTTTAAACAAGCCGGACGTGGTGGTATCGGAACAGTTTTTAGAGATAAAAAAATAAAAGCCATTGTTGCAAAAGTACCGAAAATTAGCGGTAATTTGAACAATGTAGCCGATATGAAACCAATTATTGAACGCGGTAAGCGTTTTAATCGCGAAATGAAAGAGTTAGATGAATCGCAAGCACAAATGCGCTCAAAAGGGACTGCTCATCTTACGAACATTATGAACGATTATGATTTGCTGCCGGTAAACAATTTCCGTTTTGGTCATCATAAAGAAGCCTATAAAATCCATAGTGATGTGTATAAATCTTATTTTACACAAGGTGTTCCTGATGGTTGTTGGATTGGTTGTAACATGTCATGTGCCAAAGGTGTAGATAACTATGAGTTAAGAACAGGACCTTATAAAGGGCAAAAAGTTTTGGTTGAAGGACCGGAATATGAAACCGCTGCTTCTTTGGGCTCTATTATGGGTATTTTTAATCCTGATTTTACCATAGAATCAAATTTCTATTGCGATACCTATGGTATTTGTACCATTACTTGGGGTACCATTATGGGCTTTTTGATGGAGTGTTACGAAGAAGGTATTTTGAACGAAGAACGTACAGGTGGCATTAAACTAAATTTTGGTAATGCCGATGGTGCTATGGAATTATTGCATCAAGTAGGGCGTGGTGAAGGTTTTGGAAAAGTTGCAGGACAAGGTGTTCGGAAACTGAAAGAAATGTTTATTGAAAAGGGTTGGGGTGATCCGCAGTTTTTGCAAGACATCGGTATGGAAAACAAAGGTCTGGAATATTCGCAGTATGTATCTAAAGAATCTTTGGCACAGCAAGGCGGTTACGCAATGACCAATAAAGGACCACAGCACGATGAAGCTTGGTTGATTTTTATGGATATGGTAAATAATCAAATTCCTACTTTTGAGGATAAAGCTGAAGCATTGCATTATTTCCCTATGTTTAGAACATGGTTTGGTTTAATGGGCTTGTGTAAACTTCCTTGGAACGATGTGGAACCGGAAAGCAATGCCGAAACTGATGAGCCTGCAAAAGTACCGGAGCATGTTGATAATTATGTAACC
>JAKIUH010000306.1 GCA_021647685.1 Bacteroidales bacterium | reverse complement strand
CAGGTTGGAAGTTTAAAACATAAATTTTTATAAGTTTGAAGCCATGGCTTTATGTTAATTATTAGCTGTGGCTTTTTTATTTACCAATCGAAATTTGGGTTGGAGGGAGGTTTTTACTGAACCAATATATCCGGTATGGATAGTCAAGGTTTGCAAAAAAATAGAATATAGGCTTTTATTTTGATATCCGAATAAAAAATCAGAGGAGTTTATACACAGGGGTTTTGGTTAAATCAAATCTGGGAATCAATCAATTAACAGATGTAGATTTGAACACTTTGGGTACCTATAAATATTACGATATAACTGAGAATTAGTGGTAGGAGATTATCGTTAAAAAATGAATTATTTTTTAGTTCCAATACCAAAAATAATTTATTCTTCATAAAACTTAATATTCCTATTGGAGTTAGAGAGAAACCGGATAAGAAAAATTAATTAATATTAAAAAACATTAAATGGTTCTTAGCATTATTATTCCTGTTTACAATGAGTCTGCTTATATAAAAAATGTTATTGATTTATTATATAAAATTAAATTCCCTTCCTGCATAGATAATTTTGAATTAATTATAGTAGATGATGCTTCTATTGATAAATCTTTTAAAATTGTTGAACAAATTGCTCAACAAAAGAAAGAAATTAAACTGATAGGTCATTTAAAAAATACAGGGAAAGGTTCTGCCGTAAAAACCGCTTTAAAAGCAGTACAAGGAGACCTGATTATTGTCCAAGATGCAGATTTAGAATTGTCACCTTATGATATTCCACTAATGATAAATTATTTAGTAAAAAATAAGCTTGAAATGGTAAATGGATCAAGATTTAAACATAAGTTCAGACTTAAAGAAAATAGTAATTTAAGAAATATAGCTAATATGTTTTTTTCAACATTAACATCAATTATTATTGGAAAAAAAATAACTGATTTAACTTGCGGATATAAGCTATTTACAAAAAACTTAAAAGAAGCTATAGGTGAATTAAAAGAAAATGAATTTGGAATTGAAGCTGAATTATTAATTAAAGCAGTAAAATATAATAAATTAAAAGTAGCTGAATACCCTGTTTCTTATAGTCCGCGAGAAATTGAGGAAGGAAAAAAAATTCGTGCAATAGATGGATTTAGTATTTTGCGAACAATTTTTAAATATGGTTTAAAATGAGTACACTTAAACCCGGTTATTCTAAAATAGCAATTTATATAATTATCATTAGCAATGTATTTATATTATTCAAATATAAATATTGGAGAGATGAGAATCGTGTAATTGCATGGGATGTAATATCATATTATGCATACCTTCCGGCAACATTTATATATAATGATATTAGTTTGGATTTTATTGATAATTACAAAGGCGAACATAAATTTATTTTTTGGCCAAGCATTGCACCAAACGGAAAAAAAGTCATTAAAACAAGTATGGGTTTATCAATACTTTATTTTCCATTTTTTTTAATGGGTCATCTTACAGCTTTATTAACTAATTATGATACAGGTGGTTTTTCTGTGCCATATAAATTTTTTTTACAATTTAGCAGTTTGTTTTATTTAATAATTGGTTTATTCTTTTTACGAAAAGTTTTGCTAAATTATTTTTCTGAAACAGCGACAACAATAGGCTTACTATTGACTTTTTTTGCTACAAACCTCATGTATTATAGTACTTTTGAGGCTACCATGGCACATTCGTATAACTTTTCGATGTTTGCTGCTTTTATTTATTTAACGATTAAATGGTACAAAAAACCAAGTATTAAATATTCTGTTTTATTGGGTTTATTGAGTGGTTTAATTGTATTAACACGTCCAACAAACATTATTATTCTTTTGTTTTTTATTTTTTGGGATATTTATAATGTTGATTCGTTAAAACAACGTTTTTCTTTTGTAATAAAAAATATTAATAAGATTTTATTAATGGCTTTAATGGCATTTATTATTTGGATACCACAATTATTATATTGGAAAATGCAAACAGGGCATTTTGTATATTTTTCATACGGAAATGAACGTTTTTTCTTTAACGATCCCCAAATTATTAATAGCTTGTTTAGTTATCGAAAAGGATGGTTATTATATGCTCCTATAATGATTTTTGCTTTAATTGGAATTTTATTTTTAAAAATAAAAGCTAAATCGTTTTTTTTGCCGGTCTTATTTTTTACAATACTGAATATCTATATTGTTTCATCGTGGTGGTGTTGGTGGTATGGAGGCAGTTATGGTTTACGAGCTTTTATTGACTCGTATGCAATCCTTATTTTTCCTTTAGTTGCTATTATTGATTATTTTTATACTAAGTCAAAAGCTAAAATCATTGTCTTAATTTTAACCGGAATATTCCTATTTCATGGTATTTTTCAAACCATGCAATATTATTATGGTGCTATTCATTGGGATAGTATGACAAAAGATGCTTATTGGGAATCTTTTGGAAAACTTCATCCTACCGGAAATTATAAACAATTTCTTAATCCGCCGGATTATGAAAAAGCCTTGAAAGGAGAAAGAGATGTGAAATAATTTTTCTAATCATTATTAATCTTATATATCGTTACATTTTTATACGCCCCTACTTTATTTACCAAAAAAGGTTTTAAATAATCTGCTTTAATATAGTTACTATCATTCACCAACAAATATTTTGCTCCCGATTTTATTTTTTCTCTAATAAAAGTACTGTCTTTTAACTTTGATTCAAAATTTGTATAACCTTTTTGCTCCATCAAATAAAGCGATATGTTTAAACTTGGATCTTGAATAAACAAGACGGTATCTTTATAGCTGATTCCAATTGAGCGCAAATAAGGTGTTATTGTTTCCAATGATTTTGTAACTTTAAGATGATATTTATTGGGCCACCCGGTATATCGTAACTCAATAATTTTCTTACAATGTGCTATATTTATCAACAAAATTATGAATAAAACAAATCTAAAAATAGCACTATTGTATAGTTTTAAGTTAAATTGTTTCAATGTAAAGAAAAAAGCAATAAAAATGCTTATCATAAAAATTAATTGATTAATAAGATAATAATCATGATTATCAAAAACATCAAACCAAAGAAAAAGAAAACTGATAAAGCCTAATGATAAGAAAATGCTCATCCACCAAAGGTATTTATTATTGTATTTTTTCAGTACAATAACAATTAAAAACATGATTATTGAAATAATTTGAATAGTAATGCTTTGATAACTATCCAGCCACAGTGTTTGTATATTTTCAATTATGTGTTTAATTCGAGTACCGCCATCCATCCATATTGGTAAAATCCCAATTAAAAACATTCCTTTTGTATGTTGTTCATTATAATATGCTGCATACACATACCACAAGCCCACTATCATAAAAACAAAAAGCAAAACAGGGAGTTGCGTTTTAATATCAAAAAATATTTTTTTATCAGTTTTAATAATTTTAAGTTGCTCCCATATTAACAAACCAATAATTGCCATAAAAGAACTTAAAGCCGGAATTTTAATCAAGCCAGCCAGAGTGTAAAGTATTACAGAAATATACAGGTATTTATTTTTTGACTTTTTGTAAAACAAATAAAAAAAGTAAAGAGCAACCAACGCGATAGAAAAAGCAGGGACATTCATCAAAAAATTATTGGCATAATAAACCAGCATAGGGGACGAAAAAAGTATAAAACTTATCCAAAGAGCAAGAAAACTATCTTTCAGTATATCTTCACTCATTTTAAAAAGCGAAAACAAACCAATAAAACTTAACAATAAAACAAAAGACCGGTAAACAAACTCCTCTTTCCCAAAAATTTTCCACAACTGTGCTATTGTACAATAAATTATTGGAAATTCAGTAGCTGTTTTTCCGGTATTATCTTCTCCAAGGTATAATACTTGGGGCTCAAAAAAAGCATTTTTGTCTTTGTAATAAGTCTGGGTAAAAGCAAGACAATCACATTGCCGCCATTGGTGCACCGATTGCGGGCGCATTAATAGAATATCATCAAAATTGTAAATAAAAAATAAAACAGTAAATATACTTATAAAAACAAATCCGGATATTTTGGGGAAGTAATACTTTTTAATGAGCATGATAAACCGGTTATTGCATGCATTTATAAAAGTATCAAGCTACCATCGGGTATGCGCTCTCTGACATCCGGCGGAAAAACTTTTTTTGAAAACCATCTAAAAAATCTTTTGTTTTTTTTGAGAGCAACTCTTGAATCTCAAACATTGCTTTCTCACTTACAGCATAGGGCATTACATTTAAAATCAAACGATTACCAAGTATTGCTCCACCAATTACATACTCTTTTTCTTCCGAAACAGGTTTACCGGTAATAATACATTTCCCTATCCAACTGTTTAAATCAATATGATTTTTTGATAATAATTTTTTGTTTCTTTCGGCAACATCAACATAAAGTTTAAAGTACATTTCTATATTATTCTTGCTTTCCTCGGATAGTTCCTCGCGGGTAGATTCTAAACATTCACTACACAGGGCATACTCAAAAATAAGCTCATGCTCTTTTGAATTTATCGATTTGCCAAATGCCTTTTCAACAAAATGAAGCTCAAACTCATTCAATAAATTCCCACACATACTGCATTTATTAAACGGACGATTTGTTTTTTCCGAAAAAAATACTTTTGGTACTTCTATTGATGGAATATTTAAAAAATCATTATCAAAATCTGCCATCTATCTTGATTATTTAGTATTTCTTAGAAAACTATCATAATTTTAGAGTGTTTTCTTATAGCTACTACTTAACAAAAGTTAATCTTGTAGTTGAAACTGCCCCACCTTCAAGTTGTTCGGTAACTACAATTGTAAAGCTGTGTTCGGTAAAGTTTTGTAAATTAAGTTTTTGTACTTGCTGCACTCCCACAGGTTCTAATTCCAAAACACTTCCTGTTTCATTAAGTTTCCATTTGCCGATTTGTGGCTCAGGAGTAAAACCAAGCCGTTCAAAAGTATGATCTTCGTTAAAAGTTAATAAAACCGTTTTTTTTAATGTAGGCAGCGTTTGCGTAAAAAAAGTAATACTGTCTTGCGGTGTTCGTTTTAAATTATCGGCATAATCATTAAGTTTCCATTTCCCTACAAGCATCGTATCATATGAACTGTCGGGTGTAGAATTATTATAGATAAACCAACCAGCAATTGCTGCAACAACAATTAATGCAATAATAAGTATTTGTTTTGTATTTACATTATTTTGAGCATTTGCTTTTCTTCCTTGTGATTTTGCTTTTTTGGGAGCTTTTTCGCCCTCCTGAAAACTTTCCAAAAGCACTTCATAAGCCTCGTCAAAACTATCTTCATAGGCATCTACCCAACTAAATGCATAAAAGAAATAATCGGCATACAGCCCTTCCTCAATTTTATCTACAACATAAGGAATAATTTCCAAATCGTTTTCCAAAGCATATTCCAATGCCTGATTGGCAATTTTATCTTTATTCGAGTTTTTGTCAATTACCAACAACAAACTTTCCGATTGTTCAATTTTTTCTTTCAAAGCATTTTCATCGGCTTGATTAAAATCTCTCGGGCTCGTCCAACAGCTTATATTG
>JAKIUH010000305.1 GCA_021647685.1 Bacteroidales bacterium | reverse complement strand
TTAAAGAGAAGTGCTGAATTACTGGCAACTTTAGTTGGTGTTTTGTTATTTATCATTATTTTCTATATTATTCAATTTTCAAGCTCCATTACCAAACCCTTGTACCAATTACGCAGATATATCCGACCCCTAGGTAAAGGTATTTTACCTGATAAGCTCCTTGTTTTGAAACATCAAAATGAACTGAATGATATGACTCAGGCACTGAATGAGCTTATTGTAGGCTTGAAAAAGACTACTGATTTTGCCAAATCAATTGGAGAAGGAAGATACGATATGGAATTTGAGCCCTTAAGTAGCCAAGATGTACTGGGTAACTCGTTATTAAGTATGCGTGAAAACCTTGTTAAAGCACAAGAAGATGAAAAGAAAAGACAACACGAAGACAATTTAAGAAAATGGTCAAACGAAGGTTTAGCTCAATTTAACGAATTGTTGCGTCAAGGAGCCGGCGATATTGACAAATTAACAGCTGATATTGTACGTCATTTAGTAAATTTCTTAGATGCAAATCAATCGGGTTTATTTTTGCTCAATGACAATAATAAGGAAGACATTTATTTAGAGCTTGTAGCTACTTATGCATACAATAGAGAACGGAAAAAACAGAAAAAAATATATTTGGGCGAAGGCTTAGTGGGTATGTGTGCTGTTGAAAAATCAACTGTTTATTTAAACGATATACCCGAAGGGTATTTAAGCATTACATCGGGTTTAGGAGGTTCTACACCCAAAAGCTTACTAATTGTACCTTTAAAACTTGAAGATGAAATTTTTGGTGTAATTGAAATCGCCTCATTTAACAAGTTTCAGAAACATGAAATTGAATTTGTTGAACGTGTAACAGAAAGTATTTCTTCAACTATTTCATTAGCTAAAATCAACACACGTACTGCATTACTTCTTGAAAAATCACAAAGGCAAGCCGAAGAGATGGCAGCACAAGAAGAAGAAATGCGTCAAAACTTTGAAGAACTTCAAGCTACGCAAGAAGAGTCTGCACGCCGTGAAGCTGAAATGAGCAGTATCCTGAATGCAATTAATAACTCATCGCTGGTAATTGAGTTCGATTTGAATGGATATATTATCAATGCAAATGAAGCTTTCCTTAAACTATTAAAATTAAAACGTAGCGAAATGGTTGGCAAACACCAAAGTGATTTTGAAAAAATGGATGATGACCATATTCGCGGAGAAGAATTCTGGAACCGGCTTAAAGCAGGAGAAGTTATTACCGATGTTAAATCATTTGTAATTGACGGAGAAACAATATGGCTGCACCAAGTTTATACACCAATTGTTGATGCAGATGGTGAAGTTTATAAAATTTTAAACCTGGCAACAAATATTACAGAAAGCAAAAAACTTGAACAAGAGTTAATAGAAAAAGCAGAATTAATGGCTCTGCAAGAAGAAGAATTGAGAAGAAACCTTAAAGAACTTGAAGCTGCCCAAAACGAAATGGCTACAAAACAGGAAGAATTAAGAAAAGCTCATGAAAAAGCCATGGAAAATGAAAAAACACTCAAAGAAGTTGTAGAAAAAGCAAAAAAACAAGAACATCAATTACGTGCACGTAACGCAGAACTTGTTGAACGCGAAATTGAATTAAAGAAGCAACTTGAAAACCTGGATACAGAACGTAAAAAACTCTCGATTGAGCTGAAAGATTTAGAAGAAGAAAATAAAAAGTTAGCTGCAAACGAAAAGATTCTTAAAAAATTCATTAAAGAAGCAAAAGACAATCAAAAAAACATTGAAGGAGAATTGGAAAAAGCCAGAAAAGAAATTGAAAAACTTAAAGGAAAAAAATAAGAAGCAATAAATAATACGTAAAAAAACAGACAAATAAAATTAATTATTTGCCTGTTTTTTTTATCAATTGCCGGCATTAGCTTTTTTCAGGTGCATTTTTTAATGTTTCAATTAAATACAACCAAAATTTTTCAACCGTTTTTATATTAATTTTTTCATCGGGTGAATGCGGAAAACGTATCGTAGGACCAAATGAAATCATGTCCCAGTTAGGATAAGTTGCTCCTAAAATACCACACTCCAAACCGGCATGAATAACTTTTACTTCGGGAATTTTACCGAACTTATTATTATACACCTCTTTCATTACCTTTAAGATATCCGAATTAGTATTTGGTTCCCAACCGGGATAATCTCCATCAAATTCAACTTTTGCCCCGTATTTCTCAAAATTTTCTTTTAGTTGATTGCAAATTTCTTTTTTAGATGATTCAACAGAACTTCTTTGCAGGCTCAAAACCTTTACCTGTGTTCCTTCTGATTTTACGATTGCCAAATTACTGGATGTTTCTACAACTTCAGGCATATCTTTAAGCCACTTTAAGGCACCATTTGGACAAAAATGAATAGCGTTCAGTAAATTATCCAAGGTTTCCACATCAATAAATTCATTGGGCATTTCCGTTTCTTCAAGCACTATTTTAAGTCCCGGGTCATCGGTATTTATTTGTTTGTAATAATCTTCCAATTCAACAACCAATGCCTTAAAATTTTCTACTTCCTCTATAGGTACTGCAACAATCGCAAAAGATTCTCTAGGGATAGCATTTCTGAGGCTTCCGCCATTTATACTATGCAACAACATGCCATAGTGTTCATTGGCATTAATCAGTACCCTATTCATTATTTTATTTGCATTTCCACGTCTTAGCGCAATATCCAAACCGGAATGCCCGCCTTTAAGTCCTGTTACACTAATTTTAAATGCTTTAAATCCTTCGGGAGCCGGCTCGTAATGAAAATCAAAAGTTGCGGTAGTGTTTATTCCGCCTGCACAACCTATATAAAGTTCACCTTCGTCCTCAGAGTCAAGGTTTAGTAATATATCACCCGAAAGCACGTCCGGTTTTAATTCATTGGCTCCGGTCATTCCGGTTTCTTCATCAATGGTAAATAAGGCTTCAATAGGTCCGTGCTCCAAATTATCCGATTCTAAAACAGCCATTGCCGCAGCAACCCCGATACCATTATCCGCACCAAGAGTAGTACCCTTAGCTGTAACCCACTCCCCGTCAATATATGCTTCAATGGGGTCTTTTTCAAAATCGTGATTTTTATCTGCATTTTTTTGAGGAACCATATCCAAATGACCTTGAAGAATAATACCTTTACGGTTTTCCATGCCCTTTGTCGCAGGTTTTTTAATAATCACATTACCAATATGGTCAACAATGGTCTCTAAACCTAGTGATTCTCCAAAGTTCTTCACAAACTCAATCACTTTTTCTTCCTTTTTTGAAGGACGTGGTATTTGAGTTAGTTTATAAAAATTTTTCCAAACTAATTCCGGTTTGAGATTTGCAATATTTTTATTCATTACGTTTTTATTTTATAATTGTTTTTTTAAATATGTCGGCTAAAAGTACAACTTTTGCTTATTCTTTAAAAATAAATATTGAATATTTTAAATATTGACATGTATAATTTACATTTGGTATTGTATTTGCGGAGTTTAATCTAAAAAAACGAAGACTTATTTATGAGTATTTCTGAAGATGAATTGAATAAAATGTATGAATGGATTATTTCCAAAATGAAACCGGATGTTTGGTATCCTGTTAAATCGGAAAAAGCATTTGAGCTCATCATGCACTTATTCGAGGAAGGACTAATTCCCTTTTGTGAATTTAATGATAAAGAAACACATTTTCGGAAAATTGATGAAAGCTTGTTCAAGGAAGATACTCATTAACTTATTACAATGATTGACCGGTTTAAAACAGTAGATGTTTTTGCCTGCATAAATTTCTTTTTTAGGTGTTGAGCACTTAAAAAGTTGAATGTATTTCAATGGCCAATTCGCCGGCGGCAAACAAGTTAATGCCTATGCAGTAGAAAAAAGTTACAAATTTAAGGTATAATATTATTATAAATTTTTCGTTGAATAATTGGCATAATCACAATATAACCAATTTACATATTTTTAAATGAAACAATTACTATTTATTTTGCTTTTATCGCTAAGCTTTTTAAATATTGATGCTCAATATACTGTTGCTCCAAGTACAATAAAATGGTACGATATTGAAAAGGCTTTTGAATTGAATAAAAAAAATCCCCGTCCTATATTAATTGATGTTTACACTGATTGGTGCTCTTGGTGTAAATTTATGATGAAAACTACTTTTGCCAATAAAGGAATAGCAAACTATATTAATACTCATTTTTACCCCGTTCGTTTCAATGCAGAAACAATGGATACAATAGAGTTTCAGGGAAAAAAATACTATAATCGCAATGTAGGACACCACCCAACACATGATTTGGCTAACGAATTGCTTGATGGAAGAATAAGCTATCCGACCATTGTGTATTTTGACCGTTCAGGCAAAAAAATTATTGACCCGGGTTATAAAGAATCTAAAGATATTGAACCGGTATTAGTATATACAGTGGAGAATTTATCAAACTTTGTTTCTTTACAGGAATTTAGAGCTGATTTTATGTTTACTTTTCCAAAAGCATTTGAAAACGACCATTCTATTTTTAAAATACCGAGAGAATTAAAACCCGATACTCTTGGAGCAGTGCAATGGAAGAAGCCGGAAGAAATTAGCCTTACAAAAAAGAAAAAAGCGAAAGCTACACTAATTTTCTTTTATACTGATTGGTGCATTAGTTGCAAAGTAATGGAAAAAACAACTTTCGGAAATCAAAAAATCAGCAATACACTTAATGAGTATTTTAATGTAGTTAAGTTTGATGCTGCAAGTCAAGAGCCTATCATTTTTTTAGGGAAACAATATAAAGGAACAGGCGCAGGAAAACCTCATGAATTTGCACATGCTCTGCTGCAAAATGATTTACG
This sequence comes from Bacteroidales bacterium, assembly GCA_021647685.1. Taxonomy (GTDB): domain Bacteria; phylum Bacteroidota; class Bacteroidia; order Bacteroidales; family NBLH01; genus NBLH01. Next base: position 746 of record JAKIUH010000305.1, on the reverse strand, counting down.
AATGCCGGCTATAGTTTTTATTGATGCAGCAGGAAAACCTTTAAGTAAACTTAATGCATTTATAAGCGTTACTAATTTGAATCCTATGCTGCAGTTTTTCCTCCAAAAAAAGTACGAAACAATTTCTTATACTGATTTTTTAAAAACCATAAATAATAATTCTTCGCCACAAACGCCTTAACCCGCAAGACACAGAATATTTATCATCTTTTTTTTTAAAAAAAAGTTCCTTTATTCTTTTGAAAATACGATAATTAGCTTTCCTCGTATAGGCTACTCTATATATAACAGAATTATAAAACACCAAAATATACATCTCTGGCTATCAACACGTTATCAACATTTATTGATTTAAAAATAAAAAATTTATCAAAACGATATTTTTTTATATCAATTAATTTTTTACCTTTAAAATCCTGTTTTTTTGTATTTAACCATGACCGAAGAAAAAAAACTACAAAATATTATTAAAGAACTTAAAAGTGAAAATTCAAAACTTAGAGAAGAGTTAAGAATTGCTCAGAAAGCTCATGCTGCATCTTCCGGAAATAATAATTTCATTAAAGAACTCACACTTAAAACCGAAGAAATTCGCACACAAAATGAAGAAATCAGAGCCATTAACGAAGAATTGGTTGCCACTAATGAAGCCTTAAAAGAAAGCGAGGAGCATTTAAGTCAAATATTGGATGAATCCGTTGATGCAATCATTCATTCAGACAAAACAGGACAAATTTTTTATGCAA
>JAKIUH010000304.1 GCA_021647685.1 Bacteroidales bacterium | reverse complement strand
ATTAAAAGGCTTATTAAAAGTAAAGTTCCCAAACACAAAATACTGTATCTTAATTTTGAAGATGAACGAATAAATTTAGCACAAAGTGAGCTGGATTATATTTTGCAAGCTTATAGCGAATTATATCCGACTATAAAATTAGAAGAATGCTACTTTTTTTTCGATGAAATACAAAATATTAAAGGCTGGGAAAAATTTATACGCCGATTATACGATACCATTAGTACTAATATTTTTATAAGCGGCTCAAATGCCAAATTGTTAAGTACCGAAATTGCTACTGAACTGCGCGGACGCACAATTACTTACACCGTATATCCACTATCGTTTAAAGAGTTTTTAATATTTCATAAAACGGATACTGATTATTATAGTAGTGAAAACAAGAGTAAAATTATTGCTTTAAGTAAAAAATTTTTACTTTATGGTGGTTTTCCTGCGTTGATACATCAAGACGAGCAAATAAAAATTAAAATTTTACAAGATTATTTTAATACAATTATCTATAAAGACCTTATTGACAGGTATGAAATTTCTAAATCCAACATTATTAAATTTTATTTTAAAAAAATAATTAGTAATGTTACTAAGCCATTGTCTATAAATAAAATATATAATGATTTAAAATCGCAAGGCTATAAAATTGGCAACAATATTTTATATCAATATCTTGATTATTTGCAAAATGTGTTTGCTGCTGTTCTTGTTAAAAAGTATGAATTTTCAATGATAAAACAAGATAAAAGCGAAAAAAAATCCTACCTTATTGATAATGGTTTTTTAACTGCCATTGATTATTCTTTTAGCAGTAATTATGGAAAATTACTCGAAAATATGATTGCTTTGGAACTTATAAAAGCCGGTTTTACTGTTTATTATTACAAAGACCGAAAAGAATGTGATTTTATTATTGAAAACCGATATCATGAAAAAACGGCTATTCAAGTCAGTTATGACTTAAGCGATGATGACACGCTAAAGCGTGAATTATCCGGTTTAGAAGCAGCATGTAATTATTTAAAACTTAAAAAAGGCTTTATCGTAAGCTTTGAGCAAGAAAAAAAACTGCTATTTAAAGGTATTGAAGTTGAAATAATTCCTGCCTATAAATTTCTATTAGATAAATGCGGTAACAATAGTGAATTTATTTAATTTTTTGTTTATTTTTAATCTCTGAAATCTAAATACGAATATTATGGCAACAATATTTACAAAAATCATTAATGGCGAAATTCCTTCGTATAAAGTAGCCGAAGACGATAATTATTATGCTTTTCTGGATATTAATCCTTTGGCAAAAGGGCATACACTGGTTGTTCCCAAAAAAGAAGTGGATTATATGTTCGATTTAGACGATGAAACCCTTGCCGGATTAAATATTTTTGCGAAAAAAATAGCAAAAGCCATTGAAAAAGCCGTACCGTGTAAACGTATCGGCACTACTGTAATCGGTTTGGAAGTACCCCATGCACATTTGCACCTAATCCCTATTAACGGTATTAACGATATGAATTTTGAAAAGCCAAAGCTTAAGCTCAGCGATGAAGAATTTAAACAAATATTGGCAGATATCCATAAATATTTGTAATTATGCTGTTCTAACATATTGGTAATTGGTAAGTTATTATTCATAAACCCATTGGTGGACTTAAAAATCGACAAGGCGGGAATTGATTAAAAAATTTGTTTAATGAACAAATGTTCATTATTTTTGTCTGAACTCCAAAATCAATAAGCTATGTTAGAATTAAGAAACAACTTTATTTTTGCACCGGTAAAATTAGGTTATACCACAGGAAACGGTAAAGTAAATGATAAACATATTGATTTTTATAATCAACGCAGTAAACATGTAGGTGCAGTAGATTTTGAGCCTCTGTACATTCATAAAGGCTTACGCGAAATTCCCACACAATTAGGTATTGATAATGATGATAAAATAGATGGTTTAAAAAAGCTAAACGATTTAGTTCATCAAAACGGTGCTAAAACCATTGCACATTTAAATCATCCGGGAAGAATGGCAAACCCCAAAATTCCGGATAATTTTTGGTGGTCTTCAACAGACAAAGCTTGCGAAAATGGGGGGGCAAAGCCTCAAAAAATGGATAAAGCAATGATGAACCAAGCCAAACACTTATTGGTAGATGCAGCATTGCGCGCCGAAAAATCTGGCTTTGATTTTGTCGAAATTCAAATGGGGCACGGCTATTTAATGGCACAATTTTTATCGCCTGCCGTTAATGACAGAGAAGATGAATACGGCGGAAGTTTTGAAAATCGCACAAAATATCCGCTTGAAGTTATAAAAGCAGTACTTGATGCAATTAATATTCCCGTAATTGCTCGTATAAGTGGTGATGAAATGATGCCTGCAGGTTTCCATATAGATGAAATGCAACAATTTGCTCAATTACTTGAAAAAATAGGAGTTGCAGCTTTACATGTAGTAGCCGGCAGCGTTTGTGCCAATCCGCCATGGTTTTTCCAGCACATGTTTGTTCCGAAAGGAAAAACTTGGGAATTAGCCGGAAAAATTAAAGAAGAAGTTCGTATTCCTGTTATTTTTCTCGGAAAAATAAATTCAGGGAAAGACATAAATATCATTAAAGAAAAATTTGGCGGTGAATATTTTGCATTAGGACGCGCATTGGTTGCCGACCCTGATTTTGTAGGCAAATATCTTGGCAGTGTAAAAGGTAATATACGTCCGTGTTTAGCTTGTGCCGAAGGTTGCCTTGGAGGTGTAAAACAAGGAAAAGGTTTGGGTTGCATGGTTAATCCACGCGTCAATACAGGACTTGCTGCTATAGAAAAAACGAATGAAACTAAGAAATATGCAATTGTTGGCGGTGGATTAGCAGGTATGCAGGCAGCTATTTCGCTGACAGATAAAGGCTATAAAATAGATTTGTTTGAAAAAAATGAATTAGGCGGGCAGTTTAATTTAGCATGGCTTCCACCACAAAAAGAAAGTTTAAAAAATTTAATTGATTATTATTTGGCAGAAGTTAAGGACAAAAATATTAATGTAATTAAAAAAGATGTAAAAGAGGAAGATTTAAAAGATAAAAACTACAATGGCATTATCATGGCAACGGGTGCAGTTCCTGCAGTTCCACCCATTAAAGGCTTAAAAGAATATTATTGGACAGAGTTTTTAAATGACGATCAACTACCTAAAAATCAAAAAGTAGCAGTCGTTGGCGGAGGTTTAATCGGTTTGGAAGTTGCTTCAAAATTAATTGATGGCGGAAACCAAGTGATTATTATCGAAATGCTTGATGAAATAGCGCGCGGCATGGAAATGATTGAAAAAGCCATGACCGTTAAAAAACTTAAAGAAAAAGGTACAAAAATATTGTTAAACAGTAAATTATCGGAAGTAAACGGCAATACACTGATTATTGAACAAGAAGGCAAGAAGCAAAGTATTGAAAATGTTGAAAAAATAGTAATTGCTACCGGAATGAAATCTTATATTCCTTTTGAAATTAATCAGCAGCCTGTTTATATTATCGGAGATGCCAAAAAAGTTGGTAAAGCTACCGAAGCCATCCGCGATGCCTACGAGTTGGCACTTAGCTTATAAAACTAATTTCCTGATAAGAGATTGAACTCTTATCAGGAAAATCAAACATACGCATAAAACAAAACTTAATGGAAAATATTATTATAAAACCAATAGGTATCATTCATTCGCCATACAACTCATCAGAGGGGATTCCTATTCAAGGAAAATTTAAAAAAGAAGCTCTTGCTTATGCAGAACTTCTACCCGAATATGAAACTGGTTTAAAAGACTTGGACGGTTTTAGTCATGCTATTTTACTTTATCATTTTCATGAACAAAAAGAAGAAAAACTATTAGCTCAACCTTATTTAGAAAAAGTAAAGCATGGAATATTTGCCATTCGCAGCCCGTATAGACCAAACCGTATTGGTTTTTCTATTGTTAAAATAAACAAAATAGAAGCAAACTGCCTTTATTTTACCGAAGTAGATGTATTTGACGGTACACCCCTGATTGATATAAAACCCTATGTAGAATATTTTGATAAACGTGAAAATGTAAAATCAGGCTGGATTGAAAAACATTTTCAAAACAAAAATAAAGTTCCTAAACAAGCAATATTGTAAATTATTTTTTTTTCTGATTGATTGCCTTTAATTTTGATTTTTATTTAAAAATCTTATTATGATACAGAAAACATTAAGTTTAGGACTAATTATTTTTGGTATTCTATTATTTAACCAATGTAAAAATACCGAAAAAACACCAAAAGGCGATATTGTCCACATGGAAACAAATATGGGCGAAATTGTTTTAAAATTATACGACCTGACACCAAAACACAAAGAAAATTTTAAAAAACTTGCGAAGCAAGGATACTTTAACGGGATGCTTTTTCATCGGGTAATTAAAGAATTTATGATACAATCCGGTGACCCCGATTCTAAATCGGCTAAAAAAGGACAACAACTTGGCAACGGTGGTCCCGGTTATCAAATTGATGCAGAGTTTAATTCAAAACTATTTCATAAAAAGGGGGCATTATGTGCTGCTCGACTCGGCGACCAAGCAAATCCTGAAAAAAAATCATCGGGTTCACAATTTTACATTGTGGTGGGTAAAAAATATACTGATGAAGAGTTAACTATGATGGAAAATCAGTTGCAAGCACAACTTTTAATGCCTTATGTAAAAGAATTTTTGCAAGACCCCAAAAATACGGATTGGATGCAAAAAATACAGGAAAAAAATCAGGCAAACGACAGACTCGGCTTAGACAGCCTATTGCAAGAACTTACTAATATTGTTGCTAAAAAATATCCCAAAATTAAACCCTTAAAATTTACAAAAGAACAACGCCAAGCCTATAAAACTGTGGGAGGAACTCCATTTTTAGACGGTTCTTACACCGTTTTTGGTGAAGTAATAAAAGGAATGGATGTGGTAGATAAAATAGCCAATGTAAAAACCGATAAAAATGACCGCCCCTTAGACGATGTGAAAATTATTTCGGTGAAAATCAAGAAGAGATAATGGGTCTATCCTAATTTTTAACAGATATTTAACATTAAAAGCAAGGGCAACAAATTAATTATACTTACCTTTGAGCATTAAATAATTAATAGAATGGCACATAAAAAGAAAAAAAGAAAAAAGAAACAACTTCCTGCATACAATAAAAAAACACTTCGCAAATTTATTCTTGAAATATTTCGTAAAAATCCGCAAAAACCTTTTAATTATAAGCAGATAGCTAAACGCTTAGATATAAAAGACGATGTAACGCGCAAACTCATTAACTCAGTTCTCAAACAATTACGCAATGAAGAAAAAATAGAAGAAATATATACCGGAAAATTCAAATTCATAACAAAAGGCGCATACATTACCGGCATTGTTGATATGACACGTCACGGAGCAGCCTACATTATTTCTGATGATATACAAGAGGATATTTTTGTTTCGCAAGCCAATTTGATGCATGCATTAAATGGCGATGAGGTTAAAGTATATGTTTGGGCACGTAAAAAAAAGCACCGTGTTGAAGGTGAGGTGGTTGAAATACTCCAAAAATCACGCAGTACTTTTGTAGGAACAAT
>JAKIUH010000303.1 GCA_021647685.1 Bacteroidales bacterium | reverse complement strand
AAATAGCTAAATCTTTTGGTAAGTTTTCCTTTTTTAGCAATAGTGGCACGTTTGATAATTTTATCTTTATCTTCACCAAATAGTGAAGGAAAAACCTTATCAATCAAATCATTACCAAAATCAATAGATGCGTTGCGCGGTGCTTCACCAGGCAAATTATCGACTGCTTCCACAGTAATCACATTATCATCAAATGCATTTTTTACTTCTTTTTCAGCAACAGGGTCGTATCCGTAAAAGGGTTCTGCAATAGTAGAAGCTCGCAGGGTTGAAGGTATAGGTCCGTTAACATCGCAACTAACATCTGCGATTAATTTTATTTTAAAATCAGGTGCTCGCATATCTTCCGGAGTCATAAATTTTGGAGAGTTCGGATCCCAGAAATGACAAGCTATAAGCATGTCGGTTACTTTTGTATAAGGCAAAAAAGTAGATTCATACTCGGTTGGATGTTTGATAAAATGCTCTAAATCAAATACGTCTCCATCTTTTCTTCGTGTATAATGCCAAGGGTCAATTTGGGTATAAACCGGAACATCGTATTCTTTATTTAAAAAATCCTGCGGACTTACTTTTTTTATTTTAATATGTTCTAGAACTTCCATAGCTCCATGAGCTACTCGTCCTCCACCGGTAATTAACAGCTTGATATTTGGTAAATCTACTTTTGCCAATTCTTTAAAAAATTCATCCATATCATGACACTCATGAGCACGGCGTAAAGTATATCTGCCGCTACGTAAACCGTATCCCAGCAATCCGTTATAGCTTCCGACAATGCCTGCCCAACGCCCAAATGCAACTAATCGAATGCCGTGAATATCAGTTAAGTATTCATAATCAATTAGTCGAATGTTTTTCTTTAAGATTTCTCGTAGTAATTCGCGATTATAAGGTTGTTTTTTAGCAGTATGCGAAAAAAACATATATGTTTTATTTGGAACCAAAGCCGGAATATCTACTTCTTTTACACCGACCAACACATCGCAATTACTCACATCATCTACTAAATTAAGTCCAAGTTCTTTATACTCTTCATCTTTATAGGCTCTAAGTTCGCTTTTCTGTACAAACAATTCTACATTTGGAAATTTTTCCAATAATCGAACCGCTTGTTTTGGGGGTATAGCAACTCTTCTGTCGGGCGGTGTCTTGGTTTCTTTTAAAATTCCAACTTTTATCTTCTCCATATTCTAAGTTTTTAGGCATTATTAATCGAGCAAATTTATAAAAAGATTTTAAAAATTAGTCTTTTATACCCAAAGGTTTTTTTGAGGACAGTGAGCTGATGACTGATAGTCATCTGCTCACTTCAGACAAAAATAAATCATAAAACCGGCATTTTGTCAATTTAAACGTCATTTCTATGTAAATTCAATGATTAAATTTGACTTGTATTGCATAATTTTTGTACTTTTGCAAGTCCAATTTGGGGCTGACATGGATTAGACAGCGAGTAAATTGGATTGTAAGCATGCCGGGCACTGTACATCAACCCGTTAAACTGTGTGCAAAACAATTAGTTGGCGAAAATAACTACGCTCTTGCTGCTTAATAGTTGCTCAGCAATATTAAGCTTAATCCCTGACGGAATGTTGGGGACAAGACATCCCGCGAATGGTTTGCTCAATACCGGTTCGATTACGGGGTGCAGGTTAAACTTGAGCTAGTTCGATAGCTGCTTCGACTATCGGGCGAAATTTAAGAAGCTAAGGCTTAAATAGGGCGCTTACTCCCGGTTTAAGCTCGAAAATCCAATAGTAAGCTAAGCATGTAGAAAGCAATTTGGTTGCTTGTTTGGACCGGGGTTCGATTCCCCGCAGCTCCACTGGAAAATTATGCATAAAATAGCAAATTCGATAAAACCTGCTAAGAAAATACATTGACTACGGCATACAAAAGGGGACATTGCTAAGATTAAAGGAATATTAGAAAAGTGAATGATGCATAACAGAAATGAGTATAAAGATTAAAAAATAAGTTTTCATCAGCAAACTCCTGAAACTTTACTCTAAACTTAAATATCCTTCTACCTCCTGAGTTAGTTTTACAAATTCATCAACCGAAAGTTGTTCCGGACGTTTTGTTAAAAATTCCGATTGAAAATTATTGTTCCCGGTAATACCTTTTATAGAGTTTCTTATAGTCTTGCGCCTTTGATTAAAACTTGCTTTTACAATTTTTACAAATAATTGTTCATTGCAAGCTAATTTTTCGGTTTTATTGCGTGTTAGCCGAATAACCATTGAGCGCACTTTGGGTGGCGGATGAAAAGCTCCGGGCTCAACAGTAAAAAGTTTTTCAGTATCATAAAACGCTTGGAGTAAAACACTTAATATACCATAAATTTTACTTCCCGGAGGTGAAACTACTCTTTCGGCAACTTCTTTTTGAAACATTCCTACCATTTCTGAAACACGATTTCGGTTTTCAAAAATTTTGAATAAAATTTGGGTAGAAATATTGTACGGAAAATTACCGATGATGCCTATCTTGTTCCCGAATTTTTGTAAATCAAGTTTCAGGAAATCACCTTCGATAATGTTTAAATCACCAAAATTATGTTTTAAATATTCTACCGATTCATTATCGATTTCCACCACAGAAAGAGGATATTCTTTTTCTGTAAGAAATTGAGTTAAAATTCCCATTCCGGGACCAATTTCAAGTACATGATTCAAATCGGAATTTAAACCGTCGGCAATTTTTTTTGCAATATTTTTATCTTTTAAAAAATGCTGACCAAGATGTTTTTTTGCTTTAACTTTTATCATATAAGTTTTTGCTCATTAAAACTTGTTTTAATTACAAATTAAATAAATATATATTTGCAATTTAATTTGTAAAAATATATCCAATCAACCTATAAATCAAATAAATTTGAAAAAGAAGTTTGTTTTTGTATTACGAATCATTTTATTTTTTGCGCTGGGTTTATTTTTGTTCTGGCTTGTGTATAAAGATCAGCCGCTTGACGAAATAAGCACTGCCTTAAAAAGTGCTAATTATTTTTGGATTGCACTTTCGCTTTTTTTGTCCTTATTGAGTCATATTAGTCGTGCCATGCGTTGGAATTTGTTAATTGAACCTTTGGGATATCGTCCGCGTTTAATTAATTCTTTTTTTGCGGTTATGACTATGTATATATCCAATATGGCAATTCCGCGTTCCGGTGAAATTGCACGTTGCACAGTTTTAAAAAGGTATGAAAAAGTACCTGTTTCTCAGTCGTTTGGTACAGTTGTTACCGAGCGGGTATTTGATATGTTAATGCTTGCAATACTATTGCTGATTGTTCTTTTTTCGCAAATGAAAAAGGTTTTGGAGTTTATCGCAAATAATCCGGAGGTTAAAAATAATTTTGAGGCAATATTCAGTTACCGGAGTTTTAGTATCCTTTTGGTAATCTTGGTATTTTTTATTGTTCTTTTATTTCTGTTTCGGTCAAAAATCAACAAAAATATGTTCTTTTCTAAACTGAAAGATTTATTTATGAGTTTTGTAAGCGGTATGCTGACGGTTTGGAAGATGGAAAAAAAATGGCAGTTTATTTTCCATAGTATTTTTATTTGGGTAATGTATTTTTTGATGATTTATGTTGTTTTTCAAAGTTTTGAATTTACCAAACATTTAGGGGTAATGACCGGATTAACCGTATTTGTGATGTCGAGTCTTGGAATGGTTGCACCATCGCCGGGAGGAATAGGCACTTGGCATTTTATGGCTATTGAAACTTTAATTTTGTACGGAGTACAAAAATATCCGGATGCTAATGCTTTTGCTTTTGCAGCGCACGGTTCTATGACGCTATTTATCCTTTTACTTGGACTAATTTCAATTGTGCTTTTGCCTGTGGTTAATAATAAAAGTAAATCAGCTTTAAGTTCAAGCTAAACTGACTGCTTATTAAAAACTATGTCTTTAAAAAAAACTACTTTTCTGATTCTTAAAATCTTAATTGCTCTTTTTGCTTATCTTTATATCGCTTGGAAACTTGTTGATTATAAATCAAGTACAGGTAGTTTCAATTGGGGCGAACATTTAAAAACTAAGGAATTTATACTTTTGGTATTGGTATTTTTACTGATGTTTTTAAATTGGTCAATCGAAGCTTTAAAGTGGCAAAAATTAGTTAAAGGTTTTACAAAAATCGACTTTGTTCATAGTTTTAAAGCAGTTTTGGCAGGAATAAGTACCGGAATTTTCACACCCAATCGTATTGGCGAATTTGCCGGACGACCCTATTTTACAAATAAAGAAAAAATTACATCAGGCGTGTTTGCCGGCTTTGCTGGAAGTCTTTCACAAAGCTTAGTTACTATTTTCTTAGGTATTTTGGCTTTAAATTTTTATTTAATATCCTCTCAAAATCATTTTTTTACTGATTTAAAATACCTCTTAGCGGTTCTGATTTTTTCTTTAATAATAGCCGGCTTGTTTGCATATTTATTTTTTCATCTCGAAGTGTTCACCACCTTAATAAAATATTTATCATTTCTGAAAAAATATGAAGATAATCTTTTATTTTTAAATAACTATTCAAAAAAAGAACTGTTTATAATATTGTCATTAAGTTTTTTCAGGTATCTGATATTTTTCAATCAGTTTTATATACTCCTTCATATTTTTGGGGTCAATATTTGTCTTTATGAGGCATTTATAGCAATATCATTGGTTTATTTATTTTTATTTTCAATTCCTACTATTGCTTTTTCTGAATTAGGAATAAGAGGTTCTTTATCTGTGTTTTTCATAGGTATTTATTCTGCTGATTATCCCGAAATTATTATGGCATCAATAGTGCTATGGATACTTAACTTGGCTGTTCCTGCTACGGCAGGGACAATTATAATTCTGTTTAAACGGTATAAATAAAGCATTCAAAGCAAACACTATTTAAAAAATTTAGTGTAAATTTGCTGATTATTATTTTGTAATTTAAAATTTTATCGATGAGAAAATATTTTATTTTGAGTTTTGCCTTACCATTCCCCATTTTAGCATTGCAGGAATATAAACTAAAATTATGAAAGTTCAAAGTAACAGTCCTCAGATAAAGGCTACTGCTAGACTTCCCCATAAATCATCTTTAACAGCAAGAGTTAAAAGTCATAACACTGTTGTAAGAGTTGTAAGTAGTACTGGTTTAAATCTGGCTCTTATTACATCTAAAATTAATTCATTATTTTCCAATTTATACCTCTTTTACTTGTCTTTATATTTTAAATTTATGATAAATCTACCAAAAACAGTAACTATCAATATCACAAAAGTTATAACAAAAGATGCTGCCCATGCTTTTTGAATCCAATCATCATAAGGACTTCCAGCATATTGATATATTGTAACTGTTAATGATGACATTGGCTCTGCCATATTAGTCGTAAAAAAATCATTCTTAAAAGAAGTAAATAATAATGGTGCTGTTTCACCTGCAACTCTTTCGACAGCAAGTAAAATTCCGGTAAAAATACCTGTTGCCGCACCTTTGTAAACAATATTTATAATAACCTTCCAATAAGGAGCACCTAAAGCAAAAGCCGCTTCTCTAAGTGTCCAAGGAACTAACCTCATCATATTTTCTGTAGTTCTGATTATCACCGGTATCATTAAA
>JAKIUH010000302.1 GCA_021647685.1 Bacteroidales bacterium | reverse complement strand
CAATTCTCCACATTTATATAAGTCGTTTATTATAGTTGTGCAGTTATTTCATTATCAGTTAATGAACAGAATGACAAGCTTTATTGTTCCTGTACTGTCTTTTGTATTTGTTTTTAAATTTGGCAGTTACGGCAGACCCTATAGATAGCATATCTGCCGTGAACTGCACTAGCTACGAAAAAACTATTTTTTATATTCCTCTCATCATCATTCTTTCGGTAAATTTTGATGCAGGAACTCCTGTATTAATTGAAATATTACTTAATTTAATAATGGTTTTATGATTATTTTGTACATTTTGCATTACGGAATGGGTGATAATCCAGTATCCTGATATTTTCTTAACTTCTTTAATGCTTAATGTTTTCAATAATTCACCATCTTCATCGTAAAATTCTTTTTTCATACCTACAAAGTTGTCTTTGCGTATCCAAGTAATGGTTTTTGAATACATATAATCTTCATCTTTTGATACGCTTTGAACCACATAGCAAGCTTGTCCGTTAATGGTTTCTTCTCTTAATAATTTATGTACATCGGCATCTAATTTGCGATCGCCCAAGTCATCGTATGTAAAGTCAGACCCCATAAAGTAATCGCTTTTGCTGTCGCTTGAAATACGCTTTACTTTTTTTAGTGCCGGTAAATAAATCCATTGGTCGTCGTCTTTATTTTCATCATCGTATGACCAATTCATAAATGATGTATTTTTAACATCAGCCGGCGACATAAAAAACATAATGCTTTTTTCTACCGTACCAAAATCTTTGGTGTATTGTTGAATTTTACGTACACGGGTTTGACCGCTTTTATTGATTAGGGTCATGGTTAATTGCGATGTTTGATCATCACCCGATGGTAAATTATACGCTCTTTTTACAATCTCACGTCCTGTTAATTGTGCGTTTGCACTAAAACTCATTGCTAAGGCAATGGCAACCGTTAATATTAATTTTATTGTTTTCATATTTTGATTATTTAATTATTTAATTACTCAATGGTTTAATGGTTTAATGATTTAATGGTTTAATGGTTTAATGAGTTTTTTTGTATCATTCATTCATTGTATCATTAAATCATTGTATCATTTATTCATTGTATCATTATTTACTACTTACTGTTTTTAGAATTGCTCCCAAAATTTTTAATATTTCATCTACATCTGATATTAAACTCTCGGCAAGTTTTTTATCGATATAATCACTATCTCTAAGAAGTCTTAACCAATAATGTGTTTCACGAGCTTCTTTATAAGAAATAAAATATTTTGCTCTAAATTCTTTTTTAGAAATGCTTCCGGAAGCTTCTTCTGCATTTGCTCCAATAGAAGTTCCACTTCTTAATATTTGTTTTGATAGTGTGTACTCGCCTTTTTCTTTACTTAGGTATTTGTAGAGTTTTATTATTCTCAAAGCAAAATCATAAGTTTTTGTTAGTATTATATTTTCTTCCATATTTAATTTTAATTATTTAATTATTCAATGGTTTAATTATTCAATGGTTTAATTATTCAATGGTTTAATTATTTAATTTTTTATTATATCATTCTACCATTCTACCATTCTACCATTCTACCATTGTATCATTATATCATTCTAACATTCTACCATTCTAACATTCTAACATTCTACCATTGTATCATTCTACCATTGTATCATTATATCATTCTAACATTCACACATTAATTACTTCTTTTTAAAATATACATTGCTTTGATACAGGAGTACCAACATAATGGTAAGTGTTCCTACAAAACTGGTAAACATATTCAATGATACTAATGCTCCTAATTCTCTGTTTGGTGGAAATACTGAGAACAAGAGTACTAAGAAACCGGCAATTACCACTATGGCATTATAGATAATTGCACGACCCGAATGTGCCATCGTTTTTTGAGCTGTAACCATTTTATTTTCTGCACCAACGGCATTGTGCCTGTATTGCTCCAAGAAATGCACTGCATAGTCAATACCGATACCTATTGCTATACTCGACAGTAGCGCAGTAGTTGTATTTAATGGTATATCTAAAAATCCCATTACTCCGAAACTGATTAATGCCGTGATAATAATTGGCACTGAGCCGATTAAGCCGATAATTAATTTCCGGAACATCAAAGAAAGTAATACCACAATAATAATCAAGGATAATATCAAACTTCTGATTTGTCCTTCAAGAATTAAATCGGTAAATACCAGTCCTTTATAACCGCTGCCGGCATAATTCATATCAATACCCAACTTTTTAAAATCATCTTTATATTTTTCTATAATCGCCAGTGTTGCGTTCATTGCTTTTGAATTATCACTTTTTAATTGAAAGGTAACATTGGCTTTTTCATAATCGTAATCCACTACTTTATTCAGGTTTTCCGGATCACCGGACATCTCGTAAAGTAAAAGATATTGAGCAATCATATCCTGATTATCAGGAATCGTGTTGTACTCTTCTTTATCTGCATTCATTACTTTATTCATCCTTCGGATATAATCAGCCAAAGAGAATGTGTTTCCAACCACTTGAAGCTCACTGTCCACATCTTTTTGCATTTTATCTACAAGTTTTAAAACAGCGGGTTCTTTAAAAGCATCTTTTTTGCCTTCGGCATCTAATATTAAATTCAAAGTACTTGTGCCGCCAAAATGCTCGTTGATGAATTTATCGGTTTGTACAATTTCACTGTCTTTTTCAAATTTTTCCAAGAAACTTGAGTTTATCCATATCTTTTGCATTCCTATTATGGATAATATTACAATCACAATTGTTCCTAATATTGAAATATATTTCTTTTCAATTACCCATTTTGCAAATGAGTTTGCTAATTTTGAATGAGAATGACCTCCTTTATCTTCGGTATGATCAATAGGTTTTGCTTTTGGTAATCCGAAAATCATTATACCAGCGGGTAAGAAAACCAATGAAAACACCATAGCCATCATTACTCCGAATGCTGTAAAAATACCGAAATACTTTACCGGATATACTTGTGATGTCAGCAAAGAAATAAATCCTACGGCAGTAGTAACCGAAGTCATTACTACAGGTTTCCATAAATATTTCAGCATATCCTCTGTTGCCTCGCGTTTTGTAGCCTTAGGGTTATGGTTAATATATACCTGTAAATGGCTATACAAATGTATTCCATCGGCAACTCCTATGGCGATGAGCATCACCGGTATCATGGTGGATACTGCGTAAATAGGAATGTTTACTGCTGCCATTAATCCGAATGCCCATATTGTTGAAATAAAAACTACACCCAGTGTAATTAAAGTTCCTTTAAGGCTGCGTAAAGTAATGAACAGGACGATAAATATCACTAATATAACAATAGGAACCATACGTTTCATATCTGCCGGTCCTAAAAGAGCCATCGTACCTTCTACAATAGGGCGACCCGCAACATATATTTTAATGTCATCAGTTTCTGATGCTTTAGCCGTTTTTAAGATACGGTCATAAAAATCTTGTGTAAACACATCGTCTCCAATTTCTGCTATGATTACGGTTACTGTTGTATCGTACGATACAAGCCGTCCGAAAACCATCTCATTATTTAGCACATTTTCTTTTAATTGCTTTAATTTTTCCGGTGATTTAGGTGTGCGTTTATAGAATGCTTTCACATCCATTCCGTCTTCGGTACCAATAATATTGTCTGCTGTATAAAGCGATGTAACGTCATCCTTATCAATTTCATCAAATTTTTGAAAACGTTTGGTTAATTTTTTTAAAGTATCCAGCGTTTCGGTGTTGAACACTCCCTTCTTATTCTCTAAAGCGATAATTATCCCATCTTTAATATTAAACCAGCTTTCGGCTTTATCGCTGTATATAAATGCCGGATGGTCTTTGGGCATATATTCGTCAAGGTCTGTTTCCATACGGGTATTGTCTTTCATCTCAATCACAAAATATACCGATATGGCAAAGATGACCAACATCGTTACCCAACCGTAATTCAACAATTTGTTTAATAGTCTTTCCATTTTAATTGTTTTAATAGTGAATCTTAACTAACTTTCTTTTTTAAAAAAAACCTAAGGAGTTAATATTGTTTTCAGTCCTTTGATTAAGTTTTTACTTTCTACTTTTAAATTATGATGTTGATTTTTTAAGTCCCATTGTTTAATCATGAAACGTAATGTACCTACTACAATCATTGCTAATGTTTTGTGGTCAATATCTGTTCTGATTTCATTTTTTTCCTGACCTTCCAAAATTATCCTTTCAATAGTTTTGACTTTAGCCTCCATTATTTCAACAATACGGTTTTTAAGCACCTTTTCGTTTTTGAAAACCTCTTCGGAGAAAACCACGGAAATATGTGAAGGCTCATCAATAAAAATATCTACAATTTTTGAAAACATAAATTCAATTTTAGCCATCGCTGTGTCAGCGAATTGGCTCATTGCAGCATCCATAAAAGATGACATCTCCTCGAAATTTTTCAAGATTGCCAATAAAATATCTGTTTTGCTTTCAAAATGACGATAAATTGCCGGTTCTGAAATACCAATTTCTTTTGACAGATTTTTAATGGTCAATCCTTGAATGCCTTTTGTGGCAATTAAATTTATTGAGGTCTCTATTATTTCTGCTTGTCTTTCGGTCATTACAAAATAATTTGTTTAATTACGGGACAAAGATAGTTAGTATTTACTAACATGCAAATATTTTAACTTTTTTTAACAAGTTTTTTCACAAAATTTCTTTTGTGAATGTTGTAATGTCTTGTTTAGTAGTGTTTTACTTTTTGTGTTTTGAAAATAAAGATAAAATCTTTATTTTATTTCAATTATTTTATCTATGTTTTCAAATAAACTTTTAACCATATTTTGCCAGCGCTCCGGAAATGTTTTTTTATTTTCTTCGGTAGCATTGGGAGCAATAGCCGACTGTAAAATTTCTTTCGGATTCGCAACCTTTCCGGGCATATAATAAACATCAACGCTTTTCCCTGTGTCTAAACGTGTAAAACGAACATTTGCATCAATACTTGCCCCGTAAAACAATAGTCCGCGCCGGTTATATTTTCCTTGAACACCTAGAAACCCTGTATTATCAGTTGCGCCTGTAATATTTGATAAAACTTGTGCAACGACACCTGTATTGTCTTCAAGCGTACCTTTCAGTTCCACTTTTATTTGTCCTCGCTGAGGGAGTTCTTCACCGTATAAGGCTTTTAATCCCTTAAGAGCCATCATGTACGCACCACCAACTGTTGCACAACTATGCCCCGATACTTTTACTATATCAAGGTATGAGATATCTATTTCGTCAAAAGAACCTAAAAAAGTTCCTAAATCGTCTTTTAATACAATGTGTTCGACTTGGTCGAAAAATTTTGGATAATTCATAATTGTAAAATTAAATTATTTGTGAAAAATTTGCAATTTTATATTGGATTTCCGGATTTTTTGTCATTTTTTCAAATATAGATAAGCCTAAAATTGCTAAAATAACGCCGGCTAATACATCAATTATATAGTGATGCCCTGAATAAACGGCTGAAAACCAAATTCCTGTCATAAAAATACTCAAAAGTATTTTTATGCTTAAAGATACACCTTTTTTTATAGAATAATACAATACCAAAACAGGATATGCCAAATGAAATGAGGGCATCGC
>JAKIUH010000301.1 GCA_021647685.1 Bacteroidales bacterium | reverse complement strand
CCTTGTATCTATTATCATCGCAGTTCATAATGAGGAAATTATCATCAGTAACAAAATACACAGTATTTTAAACAGTGATTATCCACCACATTTATACGAAATAATTATTGGTTCCGATGCATCAACCGATAATACCAATGCTATTTTAAAAAAATTTGCGTCAGATTATAAAAATATTCAGGTAGAATATTTTAATAAACGTAGCGGTAAAATCAATATAATCAATAAACTGGCAAAAAAAGCCAAAGCAGACTTAATTCTTTTTACCGATGCCGATATAATTTTTACCGAAAATACAATTTATGAATTAATAAAGTATTTCAAAGAACCCAAAATTGCTTTGGTGGATAGTAATCTACCAAAACAATATGCTGAAAAAAAAGGTATTGATATACAAGAAAGTTATTATTTGAATTTTGAATTATCGGTAAAATACAAAGAAGGTATTATTGGCGGAGTA
This sequence comes from Bacteroidales bacterium, assembly GCA_021647685.1. Lineage (GTDB taxonomy): Bacteria > Bacteroidota > Bacteroidia > Bacteroidales > NBLH01 > NBLH01. Next base: position 5,220 of record JAKIUH010000301.1, on the reverse strand, counting down.
ATGATGGGACCTTCCGGAGGAGCATATGCAATCAGAAAAAAACTGTTTGTGGAGGTTCCTGAAAATTTTTTGGTAGATGATTTTTACATCAACATGAAGATATTAGAAAAAAACTATTGGAGCATTAATAATCCTGCAGCGATAGCTTATGATAACGGTACAGATGAAATTGATGCCGAATTTAAAAGGAAAATCCGTATTTCAACCGGTAATTTTCAAAATCTTGCTAAATTTTCAAACTTGCTTTTTTCAAAAAGATATTTCTTGGCATTTAGTTTTTTTTCGCACAAAATTTTACGTTGGCTCACTCCTTTGTTTATTATTCTATTGATAATTAGTAGTTTAATGCTATATAATATTTCTTTCTTTTATCAAATTTTAACAATTTTACTGTTTTTTAGCCTATCTATTCCATTTATTGACTATTTTTTGCGAAAAAACGGATTTCATATTATACTTTTGCGTTTTATTTCACATTACTATTACATGAATTTAGGCTTATTTTTAGGCTTAATAAAATATATAAAAGGAGTTAAATCAAATGTCTGGGAACCAACCAAAAGAAGAAGTAAAACTCAATAGCATCAAAGAAGCCATTGAAGATTTTCGTCAAGGAAAAATTATTATTGTTGTTGATGATGAAGACCGTGAAAACGAAGGTGATTTTATTACCGCTGCCGAATTAATTACGCCTGAAAAAGTAAATTTTATGGCAACCCACGGGCGTGGTTTAATCTGTGCTTCTATACCGGAGCAACGTTGTGCAGAGCTGGATTTACAGTTAATGGTCGGAAAAAACACATCTCTGCACGAAACACCTTTTACCGTTTCGGTTGACTTAATCGGTCATGGCTGTACTACGGGAATATCTGCCTACGACAGAGCACAAACCATCAAAGCATTAGTTGATGATGATACCAAACCCGAAGATTTGGCACGTCCCGGGCATATTTTTCCACTGAAAGCAAAAAACAGGGGAACCCTCAGGCGTACAGGACACACTGAGGCTGCAATTGACCTTGCCCGATTGGCAGGATTAAAGCCGGGTGGTGCCTTGGTAGAGATTATGAACGAAGACGGCACCATGGCGCGCCTGCCCGACCTGATAAAAATTGCCGAAAAATTTAATCTGAAAATTATTTCTATTGCCGATTTAATTGCTTACCGATTACAATTTGAAAAACTAGTGGAAAAAGGAGTAAAAGTTAAATTACCTACCGAATACGGAAACTTTGAACTTATTCCTTTTCGCCAAAAATCAAATGGCTTGGAGCATGTAGCTTTAATAAAAGGTAGTTTTTCAGAAGATGAGCCGGTTTTGGTGCGTGTACACTCATCATGTGTTACCGGCGATATATTTGGTTCAAAACGATGCGATTGCGGACAACAACTGCACGAAGCAATGTTAAAAATTGAACAGGAAGGAAAAGGAGCATTAATCTACATGAACCAAGAGGGCAGAGGAATCGGTTTATTTAATAAAATTAAAGCCTATAAATTGCAAGAAGAAGGAATGGATACCGTTGAAGCTAATCTTGAGCTGGGTTTTGAAGATGATGAACGTGATTATGGCGTGGGTGCGCAAATTATTCGTGAATTAGGAATTCGTAAATTACGCCTTATGACCAATAATCCGGTAAAACGGGTAGGCTTAGAAGGTTATGGATTAGAAATTGTTGAAAATGTTCCTCTGGAGATAGAACCCAATGAGCACAATCAGTTTTATATGAAAACTAAAAAATTAAGAATGGGGCATGATTTTCAATTGTTCCGTTATGAATAAATGTTAAACCCGCCGGTAGCCGGACAAGTTTTTGACTCTGCAGTAGAATTTAGTTTACGGAGCAAAGGGATTATACTAAATTCTCTGAAATACCGTTTTCATAGAAACAAAAATAAGGAGATATGAAGAAAATTATTTTTATTGCAGGTTTTATTACAGCATCTTTGCTCTTTTCCTTAAATACCAGTGCACAGGTAGTTGATAAAATTCCAAAAACACCACACACAAAAGTAGAACGACCGCCAAAACCCGAAAAAGGAAATTGGCAATGGGTGCCCGGTCATTGGGAATGGAAAAGCCAAAGTAAAGTGTATGAATGGAAAAAGCCGCGTTGGCGCAAAGTACCCAAAGGAAAAAGTAAATGGCACAAAGGCTATTGGAAAAAAGTTAAAAAAGGTTGGCGCTGGGAAGAAGGATATTGGGTGTAAGGTAGAAGCATACCCTCAAACTATTTGTTTACAGAAGTTTTTTCATAAAAACTTAAACTTGTAATACTACCCCATATTCAGAATTTTCGCACTTATTAAAGAAAAGCCACACAAACGTGTGGCTTTTTATTTACTAAAAATGTATTAGTATCTTATTTTTTAAGTAATTCAGCCATTTTAGCACCAATTTCAGCCGGAGAATCCACAACGTGAATACCACAATCGCTCATAATTTGCTTTTTAGCCTGTGCCGTATCCGCTTTACCTCCGATAATTGCTCCGGCATGTCCCATGCGTTTACCTTTAGGAGCTGTTTCACCGGCAATAAAACCTACAACAGGTTTCGTTCCGTTTTCTTTAACCCATTCGGCAGCTTCGGCTTCCATATTACCACCAATTTCACCAATAATAATAATCCCTTCTGTTTCCGGATCAGCCATAAATAATTTTACGGCATCTAATGTTGAAGTACCAATAATCGGGTCTCCGCCAATACCAATAGCCGTAGATTGTCCTAAACCGGCTTTAGTAATTTGGTCAACAGCCTCATAAGTTAAAGTACCCGATTTTGAAACAATACCTACAGTACCTTTACGGAAAATAAATCCCGGCATAATACCGATTTTAGCTTCTTCGGCAGTAATAATTCCCGGGCAGTTAGGACCAATCAATCGTGAATCTTTATCCTTCAAGAAATCTTTTACTTTTACCATATCCTGAGTAGGAATTCCCTCGGTAATAGTAACAATAACTTTAATACCCGCATCGGCAGCTTCCATGATGGCATCGGCAGCAAATGCCGGTGGAACAAAAATTATGGATACATCCGCCCCGGTTGCATCTACCGCATCTTTTACCGTATTAAAAACAGGGCGATCAAGGTGAGTTTGCCCGCCTTTTCCGGGAGTAACACCGCCCACTACATTCGTTCCGTATTCAATCATCTGTCCTGCGTGGAATGTACCTTCGCCTCCGGTAAATCCTTGCACGATAACCTTTGAATTTTTATTTACTAAAATACTCATTTTATGTTTTGATTAGGATTTTAATTTATTTTGTCCAAAAGTATATTTTTTCTTTTGCATATCAAAGCAAATATGATTTTAAACATATATTTTCATAAGTATATTTTTAAAATTATTTTAATAATGCTTGTTTCTGACATAATTTTTTCAGGGCGGACGGACGGGCTTTACGCTCATAGTCCTCAAAGCAAGGCAGGCAAAAACATCGGCAAAAAAGGAGCTCCGTTCCTACGCTCTTTTTTGCCGTGTTTTGCAAGCTGCCCTGCTTTTGCGGGCTATCCGCTTCAATCCCTGCCGCATACGTACCATAGCTCTCCTGAGCTGTGAAATTTTTATGCAGGAAAAATAAAATCTATGAAAATCTGTATAATCTGCGGATTTAAAGTTTATGGTACCATTTCAACAATTACCTAATAAATTTATACTTTTGCAAAAACTTTATCACTAATTATATGATACATAACGATACGATAACCGCCATTGCAACACCTCAGGGCTCGGGAGCTATTGCTGTAATTCGTGTTTCGGGCGACAATGCGATTACTATTACCGAAAAAATCTTTCAATCTGCAAAAAAAAACAAAAAACTTTCCGAGCAAAAAGCCAACACTCTGCATTTTGGAAGCATTCGCACCAAAGATGAAATTATTGACGAAGTTTTGGTCAGTATTTTTAAAGCACCTCACTCATACACAGGAGAAAACTCCGTTGAAATTTCCTGTCATGCTTCATCGCACATACAGTCAAAAATATTAGAATTACTAATACAAAACGGCGCACGCTTAGCTCAGCCGGGTGAATTTACTTTGCGGGCATTCCGAAACGGAAAAATGGATTTATCACAAGCCGAAGCAGTTGCTGATTTAATTGCTTCGTCTTCGGAAAGTGCTCGTCGTGTTGCTATGAAACAAATGCGTGGCGGTTTTCGTGACGAAATTCAAAATTTACGATCTCAATTGCTTGATTTCATATCGCTAATTGAATTAGAACTTGATTTTGCCGAAGAAGATGTTGAATTTGCCGATCGTTCCGAATTAAAAAACTTAGTGAGCAACATCGCTGTACATATTCAAAAATTAATCGCTTCTTTCAAATTAGGGAATGTAATAAAAAACGGAGTGCCGGTTGCCATTATCGGAGCACCTAATGTGGGGAAATCCACCTTACTGAATGCTTTGCTCAATGAGGACAAAGCAATTGTATCGGACATTCCCGGAACTACACGCGACAGTATTGAAGATGTGGTAAATTTGCACGGGGTTTTGTTTCGCTTTATTGATACGGCAGGTATTCGCAACACAACGGATACCATTGAAAATCTGGGAATTGAGCGAACATTTTCTAAAGTGAATGATGCCGAAATTATTTTACTGATGGCTGATGCCACTCAAAATAATATCGAAGATATTATCCAAACGGTAAAAGCAAAAATTAAAGACAAAAAAACCTTATTGGTAATCAATAAAACCGATTTGTTAAAGAAAGAATTAATTTTACCCGAAACAGATTGTGAACATATTGAAATATCGGCAAAAAATAGAGAAAATATCAACAGGCTTATTGATAAATTAATAGAAATTGCCGGCATCAGTGCCATCAATAAAGATGAAGTGATTATATCTAATATCAGGCATTACGAGGCTTTAAATCATGCATTTAAAGCCTTAGAACGAGTACAACAAGGTTTGCAGGAGGGTATTAGCAGTGATTTTCTGTCGATGGATATTCGGGAAATACTTCATTTTTTGGGTGAAATTTCCGGCGAAATAAGTAATGATGAAATTTTAGGGAATATATTTAAAAACTTTTGTATTGGTAAATAATGTTCCAGATTAATCTATCCACTTAAAACTGCAACCATCTTTACTGCAAAGCCAAACAGCAGATTATTGTCGGGAAAGCTCTTTTTTCGATACCCACCATAACTAATGCTCTATTTGCTTATCTCAAGACTGCGCAGAATCAATATTAATGCCCTTCTGCC
>JAKIUH010000300.1 GCA_021647685.1 Bacteroidales bacterium | reverse complement strand
TTGCTTGCATGGTAATTATTAAGCATCGGGCTTTACCCAATGCTATTTTATCCTGCACCATCGGTGCAAAAGAAGGTTCATTCTTAAATCCAATCTGATATCCCATTATGTGCTAATTATTAATACTATAAAAGCACATGAGTCTGTTGTTCTGAAGTTTTATGAAAATATTTATATGCTTTTTAGGCTGAAAGCCTTAGTTAAGCTAACCCAATGGCAAAGCCTTGGGGTAAATCATATCTTAAAATAGCTCAAAGCCCTGAAAGGGCATATTAAATTGCACTTACAGTGCGTACATATTTCAAATAGCTTACTTTTACCCAAGGCGCTGCCGTTGGGCTTGAATAAATAAGGCTTTCAGCCTGTTAAAATTAAACATAAGTGTTTTTAAATAAGCCATAAATTCAGAACAACTGACCTGTAAGGAATTAAAATGAGCCCCAAAAATAAATTTCGCGAAGTGAAAATTTGCGTAAATCCTATTAATCTGTGGATACAAACAATCACGGATTAATTAGCTTGTCTTTTTTCTGTAACACTAAATTGTCAGCCTTACTCCATGTTACACCAACAATATCATAAAAATGTTATCTTTGCATAAAAAATATATTTTGAATACTGATAATTTTTTTCCCGTAACCGTAAAAGAAGCCAAACAGCGTGGCTGGGACAATGTTGATGTGGTCTTGTTTACCGGCGATGCTTATATTGATCATCCGGCATTTGGTGCTGCGGTAATTGGCAGGGTAATGGAGAATTTGGGTTTACGTGTAGCTATTGTACCCCAACCCAATTGGCAAGACGATTTACGCGATTTTAAAAAATTCGGTAAACCCAATTTGTTTTTTGCAGTAACTGCAGGAAACATGGATTCCATGGTCAATCATTATACGGCAAATAAGCGTTTACGCTCCGATGATGCATATACTCCCGGCGGAAGACGCGCTTACCGACCCGATTATGCAAGTGTGGTCTATTGCAATATTTTAAAAAGACTGTTTCCTGATGTTCCAATTCTTTTAGGAGGTGTAGAAGCTTCGCTCAGGCGATTAACTCATTACGATTATTGGTCGGATAAATTACGTCCCGGAATTTTAATAGATACAAAAGCCGATTTATTGGTCTATGGAATGGGAGAGAAGCCTGTTCGTGAAATTATCAAGCAAATCAATCAAGGTAAAAAACTTGGTGAATTAACAAATATCCCTCAAACAGCCTATTTGCTTAAAAGCAACGAATTAAATAATCCGGAAAATTTAAAAATACATAAACTGTTTTCACATGAAGAATGTTTGAAAGACAAAAAGAAATTTGCACAAAATTTTAAAACCATTGAAATACAATCAAATTTACTTAGTGATGCAGGTGTTATAACACAAAAAGCCGGTAAAGATACAATTGTAGTAAATCCGCCTTTTCTGCCAATGGAACAAAAGGAACTGGATGCTGTTTATGATTTACCTTTTACACGAATGCCTCATCCTAAATACCGAAATAAAGGAGCAATTCCGGCTTTTGAAATGATCAAGTTTTCAATAAATATTCATCGAGGATGTTTTGGAGGTTGTAGTTTTTGTACTATATCAGCACATCAAGGTAAATTTGTACAAAGCCGTTCCGAAGAATCTGTGCTACGCGAGGTGGAAAAACTTGTAGAAATGCCTGATTTTAAAGGAAATATTTCAGACTTAGGCGGTCCATCTGCAAACATGTACAAAATGAAAGGTATCGATTTGTCAATATGTGAAACTTGTAAGCGCCCTTCTTGTATTTCACCAAACATTTGTAAAAACTTGAATACCGACCACACGGCATTGACCACTTTATATCAAAAAGCCCGTAAAATTTCAGGAATTAAGCGAATATTTATAGGTAGTGGAATACGTTACGATATGCTTTTTGATAAAAACAATCAATTTACAAAATCGGGTAAAGAATACACCGAAAATCTTATTAAAAATCATGTTTCAGGCAGATTAAAGATAGCTCTTGAGCATATATCGGGTAATGTTTTAAAAATAATGCGTAAGCCCGGATTTGTTTTGTTTGAGAAATTTCAAAAATATTTTTATGAAATCAATAAAAAATTAGGCTTAAAACAGTAATTAATTCCTTATTTCATCTCTAGCCACCCGGGCAGTAAAGAGGAAGATATGTTGGATTTGGCACTGAAAACCAAAAAAATGAACTTTCGTTTAGAACAGGTTCAGGATTTTACACCTACACCTATGACGGTAGCTACGGTAATTTATTATTCGGGTTATCATCCCTATACCTTAGAAAAGGTTTTTACGGCACGTAATAAAGAAAGTAAATTGAATCAGCGTATGTTCTTTTTTTGGTACAAAGGAGAATACCGTCGTAAGATTGAAAGTTTACTACGAAAAATGGGACATTCTGATTTGATTGATGAACTTTTAAGTAAATCACACAGTAAAAAAGAAACTTTAACGGGGGGTGGTTTACAAAAAAAAGTAAGAGTTAAAAACAAACGAGGATTTCGTTCAAAACAAAATCCTCGCAAGCATTAAGCTTTTATTTGAACAGAATTTTATAGGCAAAAGCATTTTCGTTTTTAACAATTTCCACGGTATAAATACCTTTGGAATGTTTTTGTAAATTAATTTTTTCATTTAAAAAGCTTGTGGAATTATATTCTCCGTAAAAAACCGGCTGTCCGTTCATATTGTAAATGATAATTTTATAATTTACAGGCTGTTCAGATTGAGCTTTAACGGTAAATTCGCCGTTTGAAGGATTCGGGTAAATTTTAGCATTTACAAAATCTTGTAATTTATGTTCTTCAATAGCCGTAGCGCCATCATACACCGCACTGTAAATACCGTTTCCGTGTGTACCGATTACTACGGTTCCGTCTTTACGTACTTTAATCATGTCTATTACAACATTACCGATTAAATTGGGGCTTTCTTGTGTCCATACAGTATTGTCTCCGTTTAAAGTAGTTGTAGTATAAAGCCCTGTGCTTGTTCCTGCAAAATAAATTTTATCGCCATTGTCTTTTTTCAGCATTTCAACCCAACGAACCGAAGGTCCGCTACCTGAACCGTCCGTATTTTCTTCTAAGTTACCGCTGATTGATTCCCAGTTTTGTCCGCCATCCGATGTATGCCAAATACTAATTACTTCGTAATTAGTAAAAGATGCTAATATCTCTGAAGTATCATAAGGATTTACCTTTACACAACCTATTGTACCTGAGGGGAAATTATTTCCTGTAATATCAGCAGGTGCAGGATCTCCGGTATTGGCATTTTCTACTTTATACAATTTACCGCTATAAGTAGCGTAATACAAAATATTAGCAGGATTTGTCGAAACATCAAGATTCGAAATCCAGTCAGTACCAACATCGGTTTGCGTTAATTTATCCCAATTTATAAGTGTTGGGTTACTATTATATTCCGGTATTTGAGTAAGGTTTTCGTTGCGCCAAATAATTTTACCACCAAGATAATACATTATTTTTGTATCGTTAGGATCTAAAATAAACGGATTGATGAAATCTTGGTCTGTAGCACCATCCGGATCTACTTGTGCCCATTTCCATGAGCCTGCATCTAACCAGTTTCTATATACAGTACCATTTTGTGAAGATTGATAGTATTCGTTACCTTGATTAATCACAGCACAATAGGCTCCATCACCTCCTCCTACATCAAACCATGATGCAGTACCAAATGAGTTATCTGTACGCCAGGTGCCATTATCTTGAAATCCGGCAACAATAACAGCATTACCGGTGGTTTGCATGTCCATAGCTACAGCATAAGCTTGCGTTGTTAAATATCCTGCATTTAATGAACTCCATACAACCGTTTCTTCAGAGCCATCATTTTGGAGACTTGTTTTAGTAATATCAGTTGTTCTGCTTAAGCCCCCGTCATGGCCGGATATTACTTTGTTATTATCCGAAGGGTAAAAAACCAATGAATGTTGGTCTGCATGGTGATTTGTATAACCTGCATAAGTAGTATTTGTTGGAGAATATCCGCCAATTTTTGTTAAGTTATTACTTGTCGTAAAACCATCGGTTGATCGCCATAAATCAGTGCCTCCTATAATCACAAAATTTTCATCATCGGGTTTCACTTTTATTAGTAAATCGTAACCGCCTTGCGAATCAAAGTCACCTGTTTTATCACCTTGTGCAGGTAAGTTTGCCGATAAATTAGTCCACGAATATGTACCTGCATTAGCATCATAAGTATATTTCCATAAAGCATGTACCGGATTATCGTTTACATCTTTGCCTACGTATGTTAAAAAATAAACTATGGTTTCATTGCTTGGCGCAATATCTATAACAGTGCGATTATAGTCAGCAGGAAATGCTGCATCTGTCGGGGTAATATTAAGCCAACTGTTTCCATTGTCTTGCGATAAATAAAATCCTCCAACATCGCCATCAGAACCTATAGCAATATATATATTTCCATTTGAGTCTATGGCTACATCTGTAACACTGCTTGATGAAGGATTTGACAAATTAGAATCGCTACTGCTAAAAATTACTGTCCAATTTATACCACCGTCTGTTGAACGGTAAATACGTCCATAAGTTGCAGCATAAACATAACTGTTTGTTGGAGAAACTTTTATGTTCCAACAATATTGAAAATCACTGTTGAAAGTTTCAGGACTTGATGAAGTTGAACTTAGTTGAGCCCAGCTTTGTCCGTTATCGGTTGATTTAAAAACACCGTTACCTCTGTATGGTGCTCCTGAAGCACGTGCAGAGTTTCCGCTGATTTCTCCCGTTCCGTAATACCAAATATTGGGGGTATTAGGATCTTGTGCAATGGCTGTTACACTATGTAAGTCATCTAAATTAGTAACTTTTGTCCACGAAGAACCTCCATTGGTTGAACGCCACATTCCGCCCGAAACGCCTCCTGCAAGAATTATGTTTTCATTGGCTTTGTCTATGGCTAAGGCTCTGGTTCGCCCGCCTACATTAAAGGGACCACGGTGTGTCCATGTTACTGCATTGCTGTTTTTTAAATTATTCTTAGAAAGTTGCTTTGCAAAAGCTAATTCTTTTCCTCTAATGTTTTCAGGTATTTCACCGGTTGCCGGATTTATAAGTCTTCTTGTTTCATAGATAACTCTGTTTATCGGGTCATCTTTAACAATTGGTTTTGTTTGGGCATTTATGCTTATCCAAGATAAAAATATCAGGCTAAAATAGCTGATTGTTTTAGTAAAAATTCTCATAGTCTGTGTATTAATTGATTATAATTTTTGATAATTCTGTATTTGGTATTCTGAACTGTTTGTATTCATTTTAGGTTTGGCTTTTATTGCAGCTTTAAAGATATCCCGTTTTTTTAATCCGGGCAGGTTTTTATTTTCTACTTTATTTAATGAACATGAAAATTTAACTTTTATTTTTTGTCCTTTCATAAATTTTTCCGGAAAAGTTCTACCTGTTTTTTCTACTTTAATGATTTCAATAGTTGCAAAACATGGTGCTTGCTTACAGGACTGTTTGGATATTTTTTTTCTTGCCGGAATAATTTTTACGATTTTAGCCTGAACTACACACACATCCGGCTCTGTTTGTTTGTGGTTTTGAAAACTTGGGTTTGATTTGTTTTGTGAAAAAACATTTAGTGCCGAGGCTAAAAATAATAATATAATAAGGTATTTAAATCTCATAATTTA
>JAKIUH010000299.1 GCA_021647685.1 Bacteroidales bacterium | reverse complement strand
TAGATGAATTCAAAACAAAAGATGGATAATAAAGACAAATCCGACCCCAAGGCCTTACAATTTTTCAAAAAGCTCTTCCAATTGTTTTTTAAAATCGGGAAGTTTCTCTGTAATGGCTTTCCAAACCTCATCGACATCAAAACCAAGAAACTCACTGACAATATGAGGTTTGTTTTCTCTAATTTTGCTCCAAGGAACTGAATGATATTTTTCTTTTACTTCAGGCAAAATTTTTCTGTCCATTTCAGCAACCAATACCAAATTCATCTTTACAGCATCCCAAATAAGCGGATTCTCCAACAACTCAGCGGCACTATTTATATCTTCGGTAAAACGTTGTATTTTATCCAAAGCATTGTATAAAGTACGTATTTTTTGTAATTCTTGTTCGTTCATTATTCCTTATTTTGTCTGATACTTAAACTTAACTCTTCTAATTGTTCTTTTGCAACAGGTGCCGGAGCATCCATCATAATATCTCTTCCCGCATTATTTTTAGGGAAAGCAATTACATCGCGAATTGAATCCGAGCCATTTAACAAGGCTACCCAACGGTCTAAACCAAAAGCTGCCCCTCCGTGCGGTGGCGCTCCGTATTTAAAAGCTTCCATTAAGAAACCAAATTGTGCTTCGGCTTCTTCGGGTGTAAATCCTAATAAATCAAACATTTTGTGCTGCAATTTATTATCAAAAATACGAATGGAACCACCTCCAATTTCCACACCGTTAATTACAAAATCATAAGCATTGGCACGTACTTTTTCAGCTTCAGTATCCAGTAAATGCATGTCTTCTTCTTTAGGCGATGTAAAAGGGTGATGCATTGCATGAAAACGCTTTGACTCTTCGTCCCATTCCAGTAAAGGAAAATCTACTACCCATAAAGCTACAAATTTATTTTTATCACGTAAGCCCAAACGTTCGCCCATTTCTAAACGCAACTCGTTTAATGCATTAAGGCTGTTATTCTTTTCTCCTGATATAAGCAAAATCAAATCGCCGGGTTTAGCTCCAAAAACTTCTGCCCATTTTTTTAGGTCATCTTGACTGTAAAATTTATCAACCGAAGATTTAAAACTTCCGTCCTCATTGTATTTTACATACACCAAACCTTTGGCTCCAATTTGCGGTTTTTTTACAAAGTCAATTAATTTATCCAATTGCTTACGCGAATAATTTGCACAAGCTTCGGCACAAATACCACCAATATATTCTGCATCGTCAAATACTTTAAAACCTTTTCCTTGTGCTACACTGTTTAATTGATGAATTTTCATTCCAAAACGTAAATCCGGCTTATCACTACCATAAGAGTTCATGGCTTCTTCATAAGTCATAACCGGAAAATCACCTTCAAATTCAATGCCTTTTACGGTTTTAAAAATGTATTTTGCCATACCGGAAAACATTTTTATTACCTCATCTTGGGTAACAAAAGACATTTCACAATCAATTTGGGTAAATTCCGGTTGTCGGTCAGCCCGAAAATCTTCATCGCGAAAGCATTTAACAATCTGATAGTAACGGTCTAAACCACCCACCATAAATAATTGTTTAAATACTTGCGGCGATTGCGGTAAAGCATAAAATTCACCCGGACTTAATCGTGAGGGTACTACAAAATCACGAGCACCTTCGGGAGTAGATTTAATTAAATATGGTGTTTCTGCTTCTACAAAATCATTATCATCCAAATAATTACGCACTGCTTTTGCAACCTTATGACGCAAAATTAAAGCATCTTTTACGGGATTACGACGAATATCCAAATAGCGATATTTCATGCGAAGCTCTTCTCCTCCGTCACTTTCGTCTTCAATAGTAAAAGGCGGTACTTCTGACGCTTTAATAATATCTAATTTTTCAATAATAATTTCAATATCTCCGGTAGGTAAATCAGGGTTTTTACTGGTACGCTCTACTACTGTCCCTTCTACACGTACAACAAATTCACGTCCCAATTTATTGGCTTGTTCTGCCAAAGCAGCATTGGTTTCCATATCAAAAACCAATTGTGTAATTCCATACCGGTCACGTAAATCAATAAAAGTCATACCACCCAATTTACGCACACGCTGCACCCAGCCGCTTAATGTTACTTTTTTATTTACATCGTCAATTCTTAATGCTCCGCAATGATGAGTTCTGTACATAATTATATATTATTTTTGTAAGCTACCTTATTTTTTATTGTTTCAGGCTGCGAAAATATAAAAAATAAGTTAAATTTAATGATTTATGTTTGGCAAGAGGTTTGGACAGTAAATTGTACCAGTAAAAAACTAATTTGATTCTAATTGTTAATTCATGTAACTAATTTGAAAAAAACCTAAGTGGATATAAAGTTAAAATTGAAAGTTATGCTAAAAAATGGATTATTTATAATAGCTATTTTAGTCTTATCCTGTAACAAACCGGATAAAAAAGAAACTATTGTTGACTTTGCAGATACTGTTTCTTCTATAGGAAACAGCAATTTAGAAAGAAATAAAGTGGTGTACATTGCCATAGCCTCAATGACTTCACCTAAAGAAACTTATATTTATTATGATGATTTGATAAAATATATTTCCAAAAAAGTAGGTCATCCAATTTATATTAAACAGAAAAAAACATATGAAGAAGTAAATCTGCTATTGGAAAACTCGGAAGTTGATTTTGCTTTTATATGCTCAGGTGCTTTTGTTGATGAATATAAAAAAGATAAAATAAAACTTCTGGTTGCCCCAGAAATAGACCACAAAATATCATACCATGCATATATCATTACACAAAAAGGATCAAAGATTGAAAAATTTATTGATTTTGAAAATAAAAGCTTTGCTTTTACCGACCCGCTTTCCAATACAGGAAGAATGTATCCTTTAAAAAAACTTGCCGAATTAAACCGCGATGAAAATGACTTTTTTCATAAAACTGTTTTCACATACGGGCATGATATATCTATCCAAATGGTAAACAGAGGAATTATTGACGGAGCATCGGTTCATGGATTAATTTTCCATTACTTATCATTATTTTATCCTGAGAAAGTAAAAAATATTAAAGTAATCGAACGGTCAGAAGCCTTTGGTATCCCTCCGGTAGTAACACCTAAGTCACTAAAAAAAGAGTGTTTTGATAAATACCAAAAAATATTTTTGAATATTCATAAAGACAGTACCGGTAAAAAGATTCTTGAAAAATTACATATCAATAAATTTATTACTGTTCAAGACACCTTATACAAGAGTGTTTTCCAATTAAAAGAATATATTAATAAAAAATATGAAAAATAAAAGTATTAACATTCCCCTTTTTTGGAAATTTACAATAATTTCAACAATTGTTGTTGCAATTTTCGGCTCAATAAATATATATCTGTTATGGACATCAGTATATAAATCTTTTGAGCAAGAAATTGATAAACGCTGTAAGGTATTAGCAGAAATTGTTTCCAAAAAAGCACTTTCGCCCATGGTATATGATGATAAGTTAATGCTTTATAATATTTTAAACGATATTAGACAAAGCGATTCAAGTATCACCTATATTTTTCTATTAAATAATACAAACAAAATAGTTGCACAGGCATATAATATGAAAATTCCGTTTTCATTAATAAATGTTAATTCATTAGATTCAGGCAAGTATAAAATCAAAGTTATTAAAACCAAACATTTTAAGTCTCCAATAATACGGGATATTGCATATCCAATAATGAAAGGAGAAGTGGGTACTGTGCGTTTGGGTATAGCAGAAGAAGATATCCAATCGGAAATCAGGACAGCAACTAAAAATTTGCTAATCATGATTATTGCATTTTTTATTTTTGGATTAATCGGGGCATTCTTATTTTCATATATAATAACAACTCCCATTATGCGAATAAGTCAAAAAGCGCAATTAATAAACTTGGAAAACATTGAAACAGAAGATATTGTAATTAAAAAATGTACCTATAGTATATTTCGAAATATTCAAATAAATGATGAAATGGATATCCTGATAACAAAGTTTTCAGAAATGATTCAACGCTTAAAGAACAATTATAAAAAACTTAAACATACCCAAAACGCTTTGATTCAAGCAGAAAAATTAGCTTCATTAGGAACATTCTCAGCCGGAATAGCTCATGAAATAAATAATCCAATTTCAGGTATAAATAATTGTATTAATAGAATAATAAAAAACCCTGATAATTTTGAACAAAACACAAAATATATAAAGTTAATACAAGACGCAACCGGAAAGATACAAACAGTTGTCCAGCACTTACTGGACTATAGTCGTAAACATGATTTATCATTAAAAAAAATAGCTCTTAATTTGGTTATTAAAGATGCAATTGAGTTAACCAAGCATAAATTAAATAGTAATTCAATTAATTTACCAGTTAAATGCAATGATAATTTTTTTATTAATGGAAGTGCAAATCATTTAGAGCAAGTGTTTGTTAATTTAATACTAAATAGCATAGATGCAATAAATGAAAAAAAGGATCTTAAAGCTGAATTTAACGGTAGAATAAATATTTTTGCAGAAAAAGTTACAAATAAAGTAATTATAAGTCTGAGCGATAATGGTACAGGTATCCCTAAAGATATTCAAGATAAAATATTCGATCCTTTTTTTACTTCAAAAAAAGTAGGTAATGGAACAGGTTTGGGTCTGTCTGTTTCATTCAATATAATAAATGAATTAGGAGGAAATATAAATGTTAAAAGCGAAATAAATAAAGGAACCAAATTTATTATTGAACTACCCTGCTATATGCAATAGTTTGATAATTTTTCACGGCAGAAAACAATCACCTGCCAGCTGACGAACACAGGAAAACAAAGCAAGATGAACTTGAGAGCTTACAAATAATAATTACCTAAGTCTATTAAATAAACATAAATCTTGATATGAGTGGATACTTTATAATATCATTATGAATAATTATGTAAGAGTATCAATTAATTCATACAGCATGATAGTGACAGCTTAGTCAAAAAATTAATAAAATACCATAAACCCAAAAACAAAAAAATAAAAATTGCATAAGTCAACTTATATATTATAAAATTAGCTGTATTTTTGTAAATCTTGTAAAACATAAATTATGAAAGTTTTTGTTGTAGATGATGAAAGGATTATAAGAATATCACTTGCTGATGAATTGAGGGATGAGGGTTATGAAGTTTTTGAATTTGCCAATGCCAATGCAGCATTATTGCAAATCAATAAAATTAAGCCTGAAATAATAGTTACTGATTTAAAAATGCCAGACACCGATGGTATCGAATTTTTGCAAAAAATAAAAAAATATAATAATAACATTTATGTAATATTAATGACTGCCTATTCAACAGTATCAACTGCTGTTGAAGCTATGAAGTTGGGAGCTTATGACTATGTTGATAAACCTTTTGATAATGAAAAAATATTAATAATAATCAGGCGTATTGAAGAATTAATTAATATAAAATCAGAAAATAAAGAATTAAAAATAAAGCTTAATAAAAACTATAACTTTTCTTCATTTATCGGGAATAGCCCAAGTGTTAAGAAAATTTTTGAATTAGTAAAAATTGTCATTGAAAAATCAACAAATATTTTATTAGTAGGAGAAACAGGAACTGGAAAAGAACTACTAACCAAAATAATACATTAAAATAGTAAAAGGAGTAAAAAACCTTTAATAAAAGTAAGTTGTGCAATTTTAAGCCGCGAAATATTTGAATC
>JAKIUH010000298.1 GCA_021647685.1 Bacteroidales bacterium | reverse complement strand
CCAACCTAATAAAGCTAACATATTTATAAAAGCATCGGCAAAATAACCATCTTCTTTATAGCCTCTAGAAACATCACCAGTTACTTCATTTGTATATTCAAAAGGAAAAAAAGGAAAACCTTCTATAGTTGTAAATACAGGAGTAAATTTTAACAGCATTGTTAATAATAAGCCCTACAATGATTCTAATTTAGAATGGACAGATGCAACTCATACTGCCACTCAAACTGTGAACAGATACAATTGGCAGGATTATATTTTTGACAATACAATGGGAACGGAAAACTCGGTTAATATATCCGGGGGTTCAGACAAAACTCAGTATATTGTATCTGCATCCTACTTCGATAATGAGGGTATATTAAGAAATACCAGTTTCGATCGTAAAACATTTAAAGTAAGAATTAATCAAGAACTTAGCTCTTGGTTAAAACTTGATGCGGGTGCTTATTATTCGAATAATAAATCTGTAGAAATACCTTATGGTAATGCATGGACAGGAAATCCCATGGTTGCACTTTTATTTGGAGATAATGTGATAGACCCGAGTGCTGATGAGTTTGGTAACTATCCTTATGTTGGTTGGATGAGTAACCCTTATGAAGATATTGATTTATTAGATATTACGCAACAAAACAACCGTTTGATATCTGATATTGCGCTAAATGCAAATCCATTTGAAGGATTTAACATAAAATATACATTTGGATATGACTATACTGCATCTAATGGAAAATTCAGAGTACCTTACGGATTTACATCTGATACAGACGGTGCAATTTCTAAAACGAATATCTACCGTGGAGTTATGAACAGCACTCTTGATTTTTCGTATAGATATAAAATTACTGATAAAATTCAAGCAACTACAGGTGCCGGATACAGCTATTTGTATAAAAAATATGAATCAAGCAGTTTAGGAACTACTTCTGTTCCGGCTTTTGGTAATATAGATGTAGTTTCAGGAGATGTAACAGGAAGTAATGGAATTAGAGAAATGGCTTACTGGGGTGGATATATACAACAATATTTCAGTTATGATGACATTTTGTTTTTAACCATAGCCGGAAGAATGGATGGGGCTTCGCTTTTTGGCAAAGATGAAAGACAACAATTTTACCCCAAATTAAGTGGTTCATTTGTAATTTCCGATTTGGATTTTTGGAAAAGCAATATAGGAAGCATTGCAAATTCATTTAAATTACGCGCCGCATGGGGACAAGCCGGTAACCTAACTGTTCTAGAAAATATAGCCGGTGGTTATGTTACAAATACAAACTATACAACAGGTAGTTATGTTGGAGAAACAACTTACTATAGCAGTAGTACTGCAGGAAATGCAAACATCAAACCCGAGCGTACTTCTGAAATTGAATTTGGTTTCGATGGTTCATTTCTAAACAGTAGAGTTGGTTTAGAATTTACCTATTATAAACAAGATATCTCCGATTTGGTTATTAACAAAAACCTTTCTCCTTCAACAGGTTTTGCTACTGTTGTTGAAAATGTAGGTACTATGACCAATAAAGGTATAGAAATTGGTCTTAATGCCGGAATAATAAAAGGTAATGATTTTAACTGGGATTTAAATGTAAATTACAGTACAAATAAAAACTTAGTTACTCACGTAGTAGGTGGTCGTATCAGCTTTGGTGGTTTCGGAACATCAATAGCTCAAACAGATCAACCATTAGGCGTGTTTTATGGATATTTTACAGCCACTGATGCCGATGGAAATCCGATACTTAATGATTTAGGTGCTCCACAAAGAGCGCTCGGACACTATGAAGATTATACTTTACCGGATGGAGAAGTTATCCAAATAGCAGTTCAAGATTATGATTCAAATGGACAACCAACAGGGGAAGCTTTAAAAAAAGTAATTGGTGATCCAAATCCTGACTACACAATTTCATTTACTAATACATTTTCGTACAAAAATTTCTCTTTCCGATTTATGATTGATGCGGTTCAAGGATTTGATGTTTTTGATTGGGATAAGAGAATTGCATACAGATTTCCGGGAGGTTATTACCAAGGTCAGGAGTTGATTAATAATAATTATGGATTTTACTCAGGACAATATTATGTTTACGATCAATTTGTTGAAGACGGTTCTTTTGTTAAATTAAGAGATTTATCGCTTTCTTATAATTGGAGACCAAAAACAAATGCAATTAAAAGCGTTATTTTCACAGCAAGTGGAAGTAACCTGTTTACTTGGACTAAATACTGGGGTTTTGACCCTGAAGTTAATTTTGAGGGAGCAAGCAATGTTTCAAGAGGACAAGATTTTGCAAATATCCCCGTTCCAAGAGTATTTAAATTAGGAGTAAAATTAACATTTTAAAAAAATTAAAGATGAAAAAAATATATATTAGTTTTCTCGCAATATTGCTTGTTGTATTCGGTGCTTGCGAGACTGAATTTGAAAATCCGAATGCAATAATCGAAGAGCAAGTGTTAACAACTCCCGAAGGATTAATCGGGGCAACACTTGGAATGACCGAACATTTTGCAACATCTACATTATGGAAAATTGTAGAAATTCCTGGCTTGACAACAAGAGAAATTGGAAATACCAGTACTTTTGCAACACCCTTTGAATTAGTCATGGGTGGAGCTCAATTACCCGATGAAAATACTGGTATAACTGCATTATGGAGCCGTTTATTAAGAGATAAAGGACTAGCTGAGCGTATTCTTGAAAATATTGACGGTGTAACTATGGAGCCGGAGAAAAAAGCTGGAATCAAGGCTTATGCTAAATTTATGAGAGCTATGACTATTGGATATCTGGCTCAAAATTGGGAACAGCTACCCCTAGTTAATTCTGAAGACGGAAATTCTGAGTTTGTAAATAGAACTGTTGCTTTAAGCGAAGCTATTAGTTTATTGGAAAGTGCAATTTCTGATGTATCAGCTTCATCCGGTTCTGCTGATTTTATTAATGGTATAATTTCATCAGAATTTGATTTTGAATCGGTCTTAAATGCTTATTTAGCACGATACAACCTGTTCGCGGGAAATTATAATGCAGCAATCAGTGCGGCAGATAATGTAGATTTAGCATCACGCTCTGTATGGACATATGATGGTGTTATAAGCAGAAATCCTGTTTATGATTTCGCAGTGTACAATAATCCCGATACCAAACCTGCCGATAACTTTGGATTAGTTAATGGTAAAGAACCAGAAGCAGGTGACGGACGCTTGGCATTTTATTTATCATCGCTTGACTCATTAGGTATTCCTGACAACTGCTCATGGCCGGTTGAAGATTTAACAGGATTTTTTACCTCAGAAAGTGATCCCATTCCGGTATATCTTCCCGGCGAAATGCTTTTAATTAAAGCAGAAGCGTATGCAAGACTTAATGATTTGGGAAATGCTGTAACATACATCAATATGGTTCGTCAAAAAACAAATGATGTTTTTGGAGTGAATGCCGGTTTACCTGCATGGATAGGAAATGCTGCCAGCCAGACAGAAATTTTGGATGAGATTTATAAAAATCGGGCAATTGAATTATTTTTTCAAGGTCTAAGACTGGAAGATCACAGAAGGTTCTATCCTAGTTATATTCCTGATGTTTATGCCCCACCCTATAACGGAAACTGTTCTGTGGAAAGAAACAGAAACTTTTATCCTTATCCATATGAGGAAAAAATTAACAATACCAATATTCCGGCTGATCCGGCAATATAATTGATAAAGGAATTTTTAGCATTAAGAGGAAAGTATATACTTTCCTCTTTTTTTATGCCCTAGAATCATTTTTTTAAAAAAATACATATAATGGCTAAACCACTTACATGGAACAATTAGTAGATTTTTTTCATAAAACAATCTGAGTAAAAAAGTTCCGGTGTCTGACATCGGAACTTTTTATTTTTATTTGTACCTTTATCCTGCAATCAAAATATTATTTCATATGAATTACGATGCAATAATTATTGGTGCCGGTCTTGGAGGGCTTACAGCTGCGGCAAAATTAGCTAAATCCGGTAAAAAAATTCTTCTCGTGGAGCAACATTCGGTACCCGGCGGATGTGCCACCACATTTAAACGAAAAGATTTTACTATTGAAGTTGGACTTCATGAATTGGACGGTTTTGGGGATAATGACTTAAAATCAAGCATTTTTAATGAATTTAATATTTTTGAGAATGTAGAATTTATTCAACTACCTGAATTTTATCGTACGGTATGGAAAAATACAGAATTTGTTTTCCCCGAAGGGGCGGAACAAGCAAAAACTAAATTGATTAAAGAATTTCCACACGAAGAAAAAGGTATTATAAGGTATTTCAATTTTATAACAGGATTAGGAACTGAAATCGGCATATTACCTCGTGGTAAATGGGCTAAAATAATCAAAGGAGCTCTTTTCCCGTTGTTTTATCCTAAATTGGTAAAAAGCACACAAATTACCGTTGGAGCATTTATTGATAAAATCATAAAAGATGAACGCTTAAAACTTATTTTACTGAGTAATCTAAGCTATTATGATGACGACCCCTATAAATTGGGATTATTTTATTTTGCAGCAGGTCAAGCAAGTTATTATACATCAGGAAGCTATTTTATTAAAGGGGGTTCACAAAAACTATCGGATTATTTAATGAAATTTATTATTGATAATGGTGGTGAAGTAAAATTAAGAAGCAAGGTAAAAAAAATCGTAACAAAAAACGGAAAAGCAGCAGGCGTTGAATACATGCACAAAATAAATAAAAAAGCAGAAGCTACCCACAAACTTGCCTATGCCGATATTGTAATTGCCAATACAGCAATACCAAATCTTACGAATGGTTTACTACCTGAAAAAGAAGCCGAAATATTAAACAATCAAATCAAAGATTTGAAAGGCGGACCTTCAATTCTTACACTATATTTAGGATTTAAATCCAAACTTTCGCAAATAGGCAATAAACATTATTCAACTTTTGTTATTGATGACAGCGTGAAATCAATAAATGACATGAACGAAAACGAACATGCAGATTTTAACAAACGCTCTTACGTATTTGTTGATTACGGTATAATTGATTCTGAATTAGCCCCTGAGGGAAAATCTGTTGGAGTAGTATGTACTATGGACTATTACGATGATTGGACAAATTTAGACAAAGAAGCCTACAAAGAAAAGAAAGAAACGGTTAAAACAACATTAATTAATCGTCTTGAAAAACTTTTGCCTGGAATTAAAGAACAAATTGAGTATTCTGAATTGGCAACAGCAAAAACAATCGAGCGATACACTTTAAATCCCAAAGGAAGTCCTTACGGATATGCGCAAACATTAAATCAAACAGCCAGAAACCGTATAAAACAAAAGAGTATTATCCCCGGTTTATATTATGCCTCTGCGTGGACTTCTCCGGGCGGTGGTTTTACCGGTGCCATTTATGCAGGGTATTTATCGGCACTAAGCGTACTAAAAGACATCAAAAAACAAAAAAGCAATGATTAGTCATTTTTTGCACAAATTAATAATATTTGTATATGACTGATATTTTGTTAATTGCCGTTTCCGGATAAAAAAAAGTAAAAAAAAAATGTATTTTTTTTGAAAAAATGTTTTGCAGTAAAAAAAATTGATATATTTTTGCAACACCAAAATTCAAAAAGCGAGAATAGCTCAGTTGGTAGAGAACAACCTTGCCAAGGTTGGGGTCGCGGGTCCGAGTCCCGTTTCTCGCTCTTTTTTA
>JAKIUH010000297.1 GCA_021647685.1 Bacteroidales bacterium | reverse complement strand
AGCAAGATACCTGAAATCACGACTGATTAAAGACATCATTTCGGTTGAATTACGAATAATAAGCTCATAATTACGCAGTTTATTCAGTATTCGCTCTGTTTTTGTAATATCCTCAATAACGCCAACGTAGCCCAATAATTTATCTTCATGCCGCATTTCTTTTATAATCGTGTGCACTTTATAGATTTTGCCTGATTGTTTATTCACTAATCTAAAACGCATATTGAATTTCATCTCAGGTTTTTGAAGTGCCGAAAGCCATCTTTTTTTAACACTTTCCTTATCATCAAGATAAATTGTATCTAACAATTCAGATTCAAGGGCTTCTTCCTTATTTAGACCACACAATTTACGGTAAAAAAGATTTACATAATTATTTTTTCCGGCAGGCGTACTAATAAAAATCCCGAAAGGAATACTTTTTCCCATAATACGAAAACGTAATTCACTTTGCGAAAGTTTTTCAAGTGATTCTTTTTGACGATTATACGATTCGTTTAACTCCTTATTTATTCTTCGTAATTCTTCGTTTTTTTCTTCAATAATTTTTTTATGGCTATTGATTAAAGCTTCTTTTTCGATTTTATTGGTAATATTATTGCCAATTAATGTATAATATAAAAAATTTCCTTGCTCATCAAAATTGGGATTACTATTCCATAAAATCCAAATTTCTTCATTGTTACGCGTATGTTGCTTGGATGTAAAACTATTACTAACATATGGTTCAGAAAAAATTTCCTTAAATTTTAAATCTTTAGCTTCTCCATATTCAATTTGACCACCAATTAAAACTTCAAGCAGGCTTTTACCGATAATATCATCATATTCCGGCTTAAAAAGTGTTTTTGCCAAATTATTTAGATAATCAATACGATAATCTTTAAAAATTTTAATTATATATGCACCTGCATCATCTACAATTTTACGAAACTCAAATTCCCTTTTTTTCGAATCGCCCAACTCATATTTTAGATTAATTATCTGATTTTTAAGATTCTTAATAATTTCCTGATATTTTTTTTCCTGATTTTTATCCATTTTAAAGGATTATTTTTCAAATTAAAGTATCTTTACAGCCTACAAATTAATAAAAAATTTTTGTATGGAAAACTTTGTGGCATATAATCCTGTTCAGTTACATTTTGGGAAAGAGGTTGTTTCCAATCTAGGAAAAACTGTACGTCAATATGGGACTAAAGTATTACTGGTATATGGAAAAGGCTCGGTAAAGAAAAACGGCTCGTATGACGATGTTGTGGCACAGTTAAATAAGTTTGGAATGCAAATAACCGAATACAGTGGAATTAAGTCTAACCCTGTAATTGAAGATGTGCAAAATGCAATAAAACTTGGTATTGAAAATCAAGTAGATATGGTAATTGCACTTGGGGGCGGCAGTGTGATTGATTCGGCAAAAATGATTGCACTTTGTATCCCCGGAAATTTAGATGCATGGAAAGTAATGAAGATGCGCGCTTTTCCTAAAAAGAGTCTGCCTTTAATTGCTGTATTAACCTTAGCTGCAACAGGTAGTGAAATGAATATGTTTGCAGTGGTTCAGAATCCTGAAACCGGTGAAAAAATGGCACATAAAAACCCATTGATTTTTCCGAAGCATTCATTTCTAGACCCTGTTTATACTTATTTTGTATCGCCCGAATATACTGCATACGGAATTGTTGATTTAATTGCACACAGCTTTGAAGCTTTTTTTGCTGCCGGTAAAGCCGATTTATCCGATCGTTTTGTACAGGCTATTGTACAAGAAGCCATGCGCTATGCATTGCCCGTTTTAAAAGAACCGGATAATTATGATTATCGTGCAAACATTATGTGGATAGCTACCAGCGCACTAAACGGAACTACGGCATACGGTCGTGCAGGAAGTGGAGATTGGGGCGTTCATGCTATTGGACATACCTTATCAGTACTTTATGATACACCGCATGGAGCAAGCTTATCAATCGCTTATCCAGCTTGGCTCAAACTAATGAAGAACCGAATTCCTGATAGAATTAAGCAATTGGCAAAATTAATTTTCAATACAAATGAATGCGATGATTTTATTGTGAAATTAGAAACATTTTTCCGGCAAATAAAAGCACCGGTAAAATTACAGGATATAAATATTGATGTTAGCCGGAAAGAGGAAATAGTAAATGCAATGATAAAAACAAAAGTAAACGGTTATTATCAAGAATTAAGTGAAACAGATTTGGAGAAAATTACAGATTTAATGTTTGGAAATAAAATTTAATCCTCATATCTGTAAATTTTGCGTTTATTGCTGAGGGTCTAGACGTGAATTGATTAAAATCTATTACAACAAGCTGTTAATTAACATATTAACACCTTGACAAGCAGATTCTAGCTTAATAAAAAGCAGATAAAGTGCACAATATTTAACAATCAATGAACAACAGAACCCAGCGCCAAGAACCAAGTAACAATCCGCCAATAGTCGGACAAGTTTTGACAATCTAACAGTTTAACAATTTAACAATCTAAAAATCTAACAATTTAACAATTTAAAAAATGCAATACAATATAGGAGACAAAGTTCGTTTTTTAAACGATGTAGGAGGAGGAACAATAGTAAAGTTTATTGATGATGAAACAGTTGCTGTTTTAAATGAAGATGATTTTGAAATTCCGGTACTGATTAAAGAGTTAATACCTGTAAATGTTGGTAATTACGATGCACCAAAACTTACGCAAGATGATTTGGTATATGAAAATATTTCAAAAAAGCAAAAACAACAGGAGCCGGAAGAAGAACCCGAAGAAAAAGAAGATGATACAATTTCTACTTTGTTAGCCTTTGTCCCTGAAAATCAGAAGAAACTTACTGAAAGTGATTTGGAACTGTACTTTATCAACGATAGTAATTATTATGTGTACTATAATGTAATGATAAAGTTTGGAGCATTTCATGTAAGTCATCCCGGAGCATTAGAACCAAACAGTAAAATTGCTTTGAAAACCTTTAAAAAAGAGCTTTTTCGGGATATGGATTCCTTAGTGGTACAAAGTATATTTTATAAAAATAAGCCGCACAATGTAAAACCTGCTATTTCTAAAGAAATAAAACTTAATCCTGTTAAGTTCTTTAAGCAAAGTAGTTTCGCCGAAAACGATTTTTTTTACGAAAATGCTTTTATTATAGATGTTTATGACGAAAATAAGCAAGAACAACTTATGCCCGAAATAAGCCCGGAGGAAATTAAGCGGGCAATGTATGAAAAAAATAAAAGTGAAAAAGAAAATAAAGCCAGACAATTACGATCGGCCAAAAGAAAAGAAGTGCGTGAAATAGATTTGCATATACATGAACTTCTTGATGATACTAGCGGCATGAGCAATAAAGAAATGCTTGATGTACAAATGGAACATTTTGAACGTGAAATGCAAAAAGCCATTCATGAAAAAGTGCAAAAAATTATTTTTATCCATGGAAAGGGAAATGGCACACTTAAAACTGAATTACGCAACGAATTGAAACGCCGATATAAAAAATATCGCTTTCAAGATGCATCATTTCAAGAGTATGGTTTTGGTGCTACCATGGTATATTTGCATTAAAAAGTTATCAACAGATACAAGCTCATAAATAATTAATAATCAACAATATATGTATAATAAAAATAAGTTTGGATTATTTCCTTTTTTTATTCTTTTACGAAACTTGTAAATTTGCACAACTTTAAACCATATATCCGCAAGTCATCGGATGAACAGGCTAATTTACAGCCAATTATTATATGGTTTATTTCACTTTTATTTATTCATCCGATGACTATCAACTGCTTGATTTGATATTTGCGGATTTAAGGTTAAAAATAAATTCTGAATTTGTATGGACAATTTCATAGTATCGGCACGAAAATACCGCCCCGCAACTTTCGATTCGGTGGTTGGGCAAAAATCGCTTACAACAACCTTAAAAAATGCGATTAAAAACGAACATCTGGCACATGCCTACTTGTTCTGCGGGCCTCGTGGTGTGGGTAAAACAACCAGTGCACGAATTTTTGCAAAAACCATTAATTGCCAAAACCTAAGTGCTGATATTGAACCTTGCAACGAATGTGAATCTTGCAAAGCTTTTAACGAAAACCGTTCATACAACATCCATGAATTGGATGCTGCATCAAACAATTCGGTTGAAGATATTCGTACACTGATTGATCAAGTGCGTATTCCTCCACAAATTGGTGAAAAAAGTGTTTATATTATCGATGAGGTACACATGCTTTCATCGCAAGCATTTAATGCTTTTCTGAAAACTTTGGAAGAACCGCCAAAGCATGCGATTTTTATATTGGCAACCACCGAAAAACACAAAATTCTGCCCACAATACTTTCGCGTTGCCAAATATTTGATTTTAACCGTATTACAGTAGAAGATATTACGGAACATCTTGCCTATGTTGCAGAAAAAGAAGGCATTGAAGCCGAACACGATGCTTTGAACATTATTGCTCAAAAAGCAGATGGTGCCATGCGCGATGCACTTTCCTATTTTGACCAAATTGTCAGTTTTTCAGGAAGTAAGATTACCTATAAAAATGTAATAGAAAACTTAAATGTTTTAGATTATGATTTTTATTTTCGATTGACCGATGCATTTCAAAAAAATGACTATAGTACAGCATTGCTTATTTTTAATGAAATACTTACCAAAGGTTTTGACGGACACAATTTTATTGTCGGATTAGCCGGTCATTTTAGAGATTTGCTGGTAAGTAAAGACCCGCAGACCATAGAATTGCTTGAAGTGGGTAAATCAATAAAAGAAAAATATTTGGAACAATCAAAAAATGCTTCATTGCAATTTTTGTTACAGGCATTAAATATTGCAAGTAGTTGTGATTTGAACTATAAAAACAGTCAAGATAAGCGTTTACATGTTGAATTGGCACTTTTTAATATGTGTCAAATTACCAATAAGCCGGCAGTGCAAGTAGCTCAGAACACAAAGACAAATCAAACAGAGGAAGAAAAAACCGGATATCAAAAAGAAACGGAAATAAAAAATAATACTACAAGTACCATTTCCATAAAATCAGCTTTAAGCGGAAAACCAAGCCCAAAAGAACAAACCGTAAATATTGAAAAACAAGAAGAGAAAATTCAAGAAAATGAAAAAAAGTCCAATGCATTCACAGCAGAAGATTTAATTGATGCATGGAACAAAACAGCGGATAAAATTAAACAAACAAAGCCGCGTTTACACAGTATTTTAAAAATGTCAAAACCTGTTTTGGCTGCAAATTTTGAAATTAAATTTAATGTAGGTAATGATTTACAGCGTGATGCGCTTATTAAAGAAGAAAAAATGCTTTTATCTTCCTTAAAAGAGATTTTGCAAAATGATGAAATAAAATTAAATATTGGAATTAGTAAACAAGAACAAACAAAAAAACATTTGTTCACCGATGCCGATAAATTCAAATATCTGAACGAAAAAAATCCGAATGTTGCAAAAATAAAAACAAAACTAAATTTGGATTTTTAAGTTTTCTGATACCGTGAGTCATCAGATGAATTAGCTAACTAACAGAAATTTATTATAGGTTTTATTTCGTTCTAATTGATGCATTCATCAGATGACTTCCAATATCTTAGCTTAATACTTACCGATTTTTTATGTCTTTTTATAAAAAGTTGATTAATAAAAACTTAATGTTTTTTTGTATATTCCTTCTCCTGTCCGTTAGGGAAAGTCAATATATAATTGTA
>JAKIUH010000296.1 GCA_021647685.1 Bacteroidales bacterium | reverse complement strand
CTACCCAAACTATCCCGTCTTTATCTTCGGCGATTGAAAAAATCTCTTTAGTAATAAAATCTCCATTTTCGTCGTATGCATAAAAAGCACGTCGTTCATCATCACTTATATCATCCGGGGTATTGTTATCGTTAAAAGCAAACAAACCATCTCCACGAGCAAGTTGCACCCATTTAGTTCCGTATTGTGTTATGATAATTTTATTAGCCATTTTACCGCTAATTTCAGGATAATTCAGGCTGTACCAATTATCATCATTTGTTTTTACTGATATTACACTTTGTACACGCGGATTTGTAACCCAAAGATTATGGTCTGTATCATAAGCCATTGTACCAATATCAACCCTTAATGCTCCAGGTATTGAAGATTGTAAAGAGCTGTTTTGTTCATTATAAATATTGATTAATTTATTATCCTTGAACTCAAATATTCCTCCTCCCCATGAACCGTAAAGTACATGATTTATATCCAATGGGTCAATTAATACGGAAACAAAATCACGAACATCGGTATCCCAAATAATGTTCCATTGCCAATTTTCGTCTTTAAAAATGTAGGCTTCGAGCGGATAATACAGGTTTCCCCAGTAATCTGTTCTTCCACCACCGGCAACACAAATCAAATCTTTTTGTGCATCAATAGCTAAATTATGGTTTGTAAAAGGTCCGTTTGGAGCAATTGAGGTATATGAATTGTTTTGTTGCTGCATTACCAAACCAATTCCTTCATCAGCTATACAAATATTATTTGTATTACTTATAATTATATCACGAGCATTAAGTTGAGCAAATCCGTAATCGGCAATTGTTTCGTTTAAACTCAGATTTTCATTATACGATAAAACAGTATCTTTTTTAATAATAAAAAACTTATTACCGGAAGTTTTTATCCTTCGGATAAAAGAATTTGAATTATGGAACACTTGCCAAGTACCGTTTGTATTTAATTTGTAAACAATTGATATATTATTAGTTTCATTATGCCAATTAATAAATAACTGCTTGTTAAAGCTTACAATATTTATATATTTGCCCACTGTAAAAGGTAAATTTTGTATTTGTTTCCAATTATTATAATCAATTAAGTAAGGGCTATTTTTATCAGCATAGTAAATTGTATTATCAGATGCTGCATAAATATAATTATCATCAAAGCATATGCTATATACTGGAACTTCTAAGGCATTATTGCCAATGTAATAAGTGTCTTCAACTTCATTTTTATCCGGGTTTAATTTTACAATGCCGAATCCGCAAGCCAAAAAAACTTTTCCTTGGTCAAATACTATTTGATAAATATTTTTATCGCCTTGAATTTGTTTTTGTTTAATATCGTTGATGTTGGTAATGTTGTTCCCCTTGATAAAATCAATATTTCCATTTGAATAACTAATTACCAGTAAGTCTTTATCTTGCAAATAATTAATTGTACTTGTCCCAATATCCGACAAACCATTGGTAATTGAGAGTTTATTAATGCTGTTATCATCGGTATCATAAAAAAATACAGCATAAGGTGTAGTACAAAAGATTTTGTTTTTAGCCTGAACAAGTTTTGTTGCATACCGGTATGGTAAATGGTCGCGCCAAGTACCAACAGGAATTTGAGCAAAACCAAGTTTACTTGCGAAAATAAATATTATGATAAAAATAAATCGATACATAGAAAATTATACTAATTGGTCAAAATTAATAAATTCCTTGAAACCAACATGATTAAAATAATTAAAAATAAATACCATTTCATTATCGATATTTTGGTAATAAAAGTACATTGAACCTAATATTTATTCATTATTCGATAGGTTTATTGTATAATAATCTGAAGTTTCGCAGTATCTATTTATAGTGTAGAATGTATATAAACAGTTAAAGACAAATAATCAATCGCCTCGAAGTGGCAGTTTAGCATAACCCAATGGCAACGCCTTGGGATAAAGTATAAACCTTGTTCATCGTCCTGAAACATCTATCCGACAGCTGGCGGACACAAGAGCGTGATTATTTATCTCAATTAAATGAGTGTAAACATTTATAAAATAGATGTTTATCATCGCTGAGCCTTCGGGTTCATGAGACCATTAATAATAATTTAAAATAGACTCATGAACGGACAAATTAACAATAAGCTTAAGCTGCCCCTTTTGGGGTGCAGTGATGGTGTGGTTGATTTTACTTAGGGTGTTGCCCTAAGCTGTATTAACTTGGGCTTTCAGCCCGCACCTATGTTTGAAAAAGCGAAATTGCAAAATGAAAAGTCTATTTTGGAATTTTCTTTGTAAATTATTGATAATCAAAAAAACAAGCACATGACTTAATTCTGTAAATAATTTTGTAATCAACTCGAATTTAATACTTTTACAAGTACGAAACATGTGCAATAATAACTTTGAATAAAAAAAGATGATTATTTTATATTTTGGAATTATTCTTATAAGCGGATATTTTTTATCTGTTGTTGCTGAAAAATTGGGATTTCCCAAAATTGTTGGTTATTTAGTAGCCGGACTGTTATTAAATCCGGAAATATCGGATATAATTCCTGAGCGTTTTTTAGATATTTCCGGCATAATCACTAATTTTTGTTTAGCATTTATAACGTTTGAAATAGGAAGCAGCTTTTCAATAGAAGATTTAAAAAAAACAGGGAAAAAATATTTTAGTTTAGCTTTTTTTGAGGTATTTGGTGCATTTTTATTTTTATTTATAATATTCTTTTTGCTTAGTTTTTATATTCTACCTATATCGGTTTTTGGATTTACTACTGCATTAGCATTCAGCCTGTTATTGGCTTCGCTTGGAGCACCCACCGACCCCTCGGCAACACTTGCAGTTATTCATGAATATAAGGCAAAAGGTGCAGTAACAAATGCTGTATTAGGAGCTGCGGCTTTTGATGATATTATTACTTTGATTTTATTTAGTTTTAGCATTTCTATAGCCCACTCAATTTTGGGGAGCCAAAATGCTACTGTTATACATACCGTATTTATTATTTTTTATAAAATAATAGGAGCTATTGCCGCAGGTGTGTTATTTGGCTTATTTTTTAATAAGCTGACAGTATGGTTGAAGATTTTCGACAGTAAGTCACTCTTAATTTTATTTCTGGCTTTTTTATCATTAACTTTTGGCTTGGCAAAAATTATTGGTTTCGATGAGCTTTTTTCCACTTTAACCTTAGGTTTTGTTATTCGAAACTTCAATAAAGCAAAAAAAGAAATTATAAATATAACCGAGAACGGATTGGAGGATTTGTTTTTCCTTCTGTTTTTTGTTTTTAGTGCCATGCGTTTCAGTTTTAAATCAGAAAGTATATTAATATTAGTTCTTATTGCGGGTTTTATTATAATTCGTATGCTTGGGAAGTATTTGGGGATGAGATTAGGAACAGGAATACTTCATATGACGGATAAAGTGAAAAAATATGCATTTGCAGGATTAATTCCACAAGGAGGAATTGTTTTGGGTTTATCCTTAATAATAAGTCAAGAAGCTGAATTTAAAGATTTTTCAAACCTTCTTGCAGGAATTATTATGGGTGCTACTATTATTCATGAGTTTATAGGTCCGTTTATTGCACGCACGGTATTAAAAAAATCAGGCGAACTTAATACGGGAATAATCAAAAAATAGAATTGTTTGCATAAGTAGTAAAAAGCTCCAGTGCTTTTGTACCGGCATAAGAATTTCCGTATTTATTGAGTGCTGGCGACCATACAGCCACAGCCAACTCATTGGGAACAACAGCCACAATACCCCCGCCCACTCCGCTTTTCCCGGGTAAGCCCACACGGTAGGCAAAATCACCTACTGCATCATACAAGCCGCAGGTAAGCATCAAGGAATTCATTTTTTTGCACATCCGGCTATCCAAAATTTGTTGCCCGCTTTTGGGGTCAATACCTGAATTGGCAAGGTATAAAAATGATTTTGCCAAATCCAAGGTATTCATGGCAATGGCACATTGATGAAAATAAATATCCAATACATCATCGGCTTGATTCGTGAGATTATCAAAACTTTTGATTAGATTTGCCATTGCGCGGTTACGGTTTCCGTATATTCTTTCCGATTCAGCAATTTCCTCATCAAAAGTAATGGTATTATTTCCGGATAACTCACGAACAAATTTTAATATCCTGTTTTTGGTTTTCCCGCGACCTTCAAAAATAGCATCCGAAACCACAATAGCACCTGCATTGATAAACGGATTACGCGGAATACCGTTTTCATACTCTAATTGTACCAAGGAGTTAAAACTTGTGCCGGAAGGTTCTCTGCCAACGCGTTCCCACAGTTTGTTGCCAATGTCTTTCATCGCCAGTGTAAGCGTAAAAACTTTTGATATACTTTGTATTGAAAAATTTTCATCTGTTTTACCTACGGTAAACTCTTTGCCGGCAACCGTAACTACTGCCATAGCAAACTGATGATCATCGATATTTCTTAGAGCAGGAATATAGTCAGCTACCCTGCCTTTTCCTACTTCAGGCTGAACCTCATTGTATATTTTATTTATAATTGACTGGTAATCCATAATTCATGCATTACAAAACTTCAAAATTAAGAAACTTAAACATTCAAGCAACTATTTGTATAAAGTTCTTTGTCTAAATAGTAAAATCAATTATCAATATTTCTTATATTTGCTAAAACCTAAACTCAAAATTATGAAAAAAATTAGCTTATTGATTGTATTATTATCTTTTTCATTAATAGTATCTGCACAACGCAGAGGTAGTACAATGATAAAATGGCTGAGTCTTGAACTAAAAGGAGGCTACGGCAGCACGATACTTTTTAATAATGATGTTTTGACCGAGGAGAGTGCCAGTATGAATTTTTTTAGCGGTGCTTATAATTTGGGCGGTCGTTTTGGTATCACTTTTGGCGATTATGTAGGTGTTTTTGTTGAAGGAATTTCGGAAAATTTTAAGCAAAGCTATGAATTAATACCCGGTGACCCTTTGATGCCCTATACAAAAACGCAAAGCTTTAAATCGCAAGATTGGATTTTTGAATTGCGCTATACAAATGACTATGGTTTTTATGTAGAGGCAGGTCCGGTGTTTAGTACTTTAAAATCAGCCGAAGAAACGAATGATGCCGATTATTCATTTATTCCACGCGACAATTACCTGCAAAATTTTTCAGAGAAAAATACGGGTTTAATGTTTGGACTAGGTTTTTCATTGGTACGTGGAGATAGAATATCGGTTAATTTAGGTTTAAGAAGCACCTATATGTTTGGTAATTTTGTTGCAAACGATAATTTTTATGTACTCAACGATGGTGTTTTTTCGGGAACAAATACTGCAGCAGCCACTAACCCGTTTAGTATTAAAATGATGCTTGGAGTAAATTACTTTTTTGGTTTTTGGGGTGATGCCACTTGTGGCAGAGGAAGACTTATGTTTTTTCAATAAAATGAGCGCAGGTTTTTGGGAGTTAGATTTGTTCTAAATGTTTTGAAGTCCGTTGGACTTTCTAAAGTATTAAAAACTTAAACAACATTGATTAAGATATTATTTTTCAAGGCTCGGCGGTTCTGAAATTACACTAATTATTTCTCTCTGTTCATCATTTTTTCTGCAAAATCATTTAAAATTTTTGTTTTATTTTCAGGAAGGTTTATTTCCTGTTTTCGTCACTTTTTTGCAACACCCATATAAATAGTTGATAATCAGTATTTATGTTTTATCTTTGGGTGTTGCAAAATTATTCTTATGTTTATCAGAGAATTGAAAAATAGGTCTGGAAGTA
>JAKIUH010000295.1 GCA_021647685.1 Bacteroidales bacterium | reverse complement strand
ATTATTTTGATCCTACGCAGCTAAGTCATACTTTAGAAACTAAATTAATATCTAATTTATTTTTTGCAGGGCAAATTAATGGTACCACCGGATATGAAGAGGCTGCTGCTCAAGGTTTAATTGCTGGCATTAATGCTAATCGAAAATCAATAGGGGAGAAGGAGTTTACTTTACAAAGAGACCAAGCTTACATTGGTGTTTTAATTGATGATTTAGTTACAAAAGGTGTCGATGAACCTTACCGTATGTTTACTTCGCGTGCCGAATACCGAATTTTGTTACGGCAAGATAATGCTGATGAGCGGCTCACAGAAGCTGCTTACCGCCTAGGTTTGGTGAAAGAGGATAGATATGCTTTGTATTTAAGGAAAAAGAAATTAATTGAGGATTTTTATAAGTTTTGTATCGACACTAAAATAAAACCTGCGGAAATCAATTCTTTTTTAAGGAGTGTAAATACTTCAGAACTAAAAGAAAGCATCAGATTAAACCGTTTAATATTGCGACCACAAGTAAGATTGAATGAAATAGCAAACAGTTACCATTCAATCGATGATTTTTTTGCCGGTAACGAAGATATTAAAAACACGGTTTTACAGAGCGTAGAAATCAAAATTAAATATGAAGGCTATATTGAACGAGAGCGTATTATCGCTAATAAAATCAAAAGATTAGAAAATATTATCATACACGATTCTTTTGATTTTGATAAACTTGAATCTTTAAGCACTGAATCAAGGCAAAAACTGAGTAAAATTAAACCTAAAACTATAGGACAAGCAGCTAGAATTCCCGGCGTTTCTCCTTCTGACATTAATGTCCTTCTGGTATTCCTAGGGCGTTAAAAGCTTTGAGCATGGATGTTTTTTAAATTTAGAAATAATGTTTGAGTGTGCTTGATTTTTAAAATTGTTCCACGTGGAACAATTTTAAAAATCAAAAATTAAACAACAAATTGTTCCACGTGGAACAATTTTAAAATATAATAGATATGAATACTGATTTTACGATTAAAGCTAATTTGGTTGATGTGGTGCAAAGGCGTGTTTTCCCGGCTGAAATTTTGATTACAGATGGGCGCGTGGTGCGAATACAGGAGATTAAAGATGATTTGGATTTGTATATTATGCCCGGTTTTGTGGATGCTCATGTGCATATTGAGAGTTCAATGTTGGTTCCTTCTGAGTTTGCTCGTCTTGCCGTAGCTCACGGTACTGTAGCTACTGTTTCTGATCCGCATGAAATTGCCAATGTTTTGGGCATTGAGGGTTTGGAGTTTATGCTTGATAATGCTTCTGAGGTTCCGCTCAGGTTTTATTTTGGTGTTCCTTCTTGTGTTCCTGCTACGGCTTTTGAAACTTCGGGAAGCGTGCTTGATGCTTCTGATGTAGAGCAATTGTTGGCGCGTGATGAGTTTAAATATTTGTCTGAAATGATGAATTTTCCCGGAGTAATTTATGAAGATAAAGAAGTTTGGGCTAAAATAAATGCTGCCAAAAAGTATAATAAACCTATTGATGGACATGCACCTAGTTTAAGTGGTGAAGGACTTTTAAAATATGCTTCTGCAGGTATTACTACTGATCATGAGAGTGTAAGTGTAGAAGAAGCTGTAGAAAAAATTAGGTTAGGTATTAAGTTGCAGATTAGAGAGGGGAGTGCCGCTAAGAATTTTGAAGCGCTTTATTCTGTAATTGATTTGTATCCTGATGATGTTATGCTATGCTCGGACGACAGGCATCCTGATGATTTATTAGAAGGTCATGTCAATGATTTTGTTGTGCGTGCTTTAAATAAGGGTTTGGATTTATTTAATGTTTTAAGAGCCGTTACTTATAATCCGGTGAAACATTATGGATTAGATGTAGGTTTGTTGCAAAAGGGAGATTATGCCGATTTTATTGTGATAAAAGATTTGAAAAAATTTAATGTTTTATCTGTTTATATTCATGGAAAGAAAGTTTATTCTAATAATGAAATTCTTTTTTCCGTACCTAAAATTAAACCGATAAATAACTTTAATATAGACTTTGTTTCAATTGATGATATTCGTTTAAAATCAGAGAGTTCTAAGGCTAAGGTTATGTTGGCTAAAGATGGAGATTTGTACACAAAGCTTGAAGTTTTAAGTGTTAAAAATAGAGAGGGTTTTATTGTTAGTGATGTAGATTCTGATATACTTAAAATTGTTGTTGTTAACCGCTATGCTCAGGCTAAACCACAAGTAGCTTTAGTAAAAGGTTTTGGTTTAAAGGCAGGTGCTATTGCCGGAAGTGTAGCTCATGATAGTCATAATATTATTGCTGTAGGCGTTCGCGATGAGGATATTTTACGTGCCATTAATTTAGTCATTAAGGAAAAGGGAGGTATGGTTGCTGTAAATGAAAAAACGGAATATGTTTTAGCTCTTCCTGTTGCCGGTTTAATGAGTGATAAACCCGGTGAAGAAGTAGCTGAACTTTACCAAACCATTAATAAGGTTGCAAAAGGGTGGGGGAGTACACTTCATGCTCCATTTATGACTCTGTCTTTTATGGCGCTTTTGGTTATTCCTGAACTAAAGATTGGTGATAAAGGACTTTTTGATGGAAAAGAATTTAAGTTTACAAACTTGTTTGTTTAATTCTTTATTTTTTAAAGCTTTGCAAATTTCTATATTTTATTTAATGGTATAGTAATTTGCATTTTTATTTTTTAATAAATAATTAACTATTCTCCGTCTTTCTCATTTAATAATATTTTAAAAGATAGGGTAATACTTGTTTTTTAATTGTTAGGTATGAATAAAAAATCGGACTATATTCGACAAAAACTAAAGGTTTTACCTGAATTACCGGGTGTTTATCAGTTTTTAGATAAAGCCGGCAATATTATTTATGTTGGTAAGGCAAAAAAATTGAACAAACGTGTTGCCTCTTATTTTATTAAGCAACATGATTCCGGCAAAACCAGAATATTGGTCAGTAAAGTTGCCGATATACATCATATCGTTGTTGAAACTGAAACAGATGCTTTATTATTGGAAAATAATTTGATTAAAAAGTATCAACCCCGCTATAATGTTTTGCTTAAAGACGACAAATCTTACCCCTATATTTGTATAAAGAATGAATCTTTTCCCCGTGTATTTTTGACTCGCAATGTGTACAAAGACGGTTCTAAATATTTTGGTCCTTATACTTCTGTTCGAATGGTACGTGTTATACTAGATATGTTTCGGCAATTATATAAACTTAGAACTTGTAAACATAATCTTAGTCCTGAGAATATTGCTAAAAATAAGTTTAAAGTTTGTTTGGAATATCATATTAAAAACTGTTATGCACCTTGTATCGGCTTGCAAACGGAGGATGAATATAAGCAATATATTAACGAAATAAGTTCTATTTTAAAGGGAGATATCCGTAAGGTTATTCAAAATTTAAAAGAAAGTATGATTAAATTTTCGGATAATTTTGAATATGAAAAGGCTCAGGCACTGAAACAAAAAATTGAATTACTGGAAAATTATCGTAGTAAATCTACAGTTGTTAACCCTTCGGTACATGACGTTGATGTGTTTTCTATTATTGATGATGAACTATATGCTTATGTAAATTTTATGAAAATTATCAACGGTTCTATTATTCAAGTGCATACAGTTGAATTAAAAAAGAAACTGGATGAGGATATACATGATTTATTAATTCTTGCTATTGTTGATATTCGGCAAAAATTTAACAGTATTTCAAAGGAAATACTTGTCCCCTTTATTCCTGACACTGAATTAGAAGGTGTTCGATTTATTGTTCCGAAAATTGGTGATAAGAAAAAATTATTAGAACTTTCTGAAAAAAATGTCAAGTATTATCTTCTTGAAAAAAATAAGCAAAGGGCGAATATAGATCCTGAAAAGCATACTAAACGTATTTTGTTGCGTATGCAAAAAGACTTACGACTACCGGTATTACCCCGGCATATAGAATGTTTTGATAATTCAAACATTCAGGGTACTCATCCGGTTGCTGCTTGTGTTGTTTTTAGAAATGGAAAACCTTATAAAAAGGATTACCGGCATTTTCATGTTAAAACAGTTGAAGGACCCGACGATTTTGCTTCTATGGAAGAAATTATATATCGTAGGTATAAGCGTATGTTGAATGAAAATCTTGATTTACCGCAATTGATTATTATTGACGGTGGTAAGGGACAACTTAGTACTGCTTTGAAAAGTTTGGAGAAATTAAATTTACGTGGTAAAATTTCTATTATTGGGATTGCTAAAAAATTGGAAGAAATTTATTTTCCTGGTGATTCTATTCCTCTTTATTTGGATAAAAATTCGGAAACTTTAAAAATTATTCAACAAGCCCGTAACGAAGCTCATCGTTTTGGAATTACTTTTCATCGTCAAATGCGTTCAAAAGAATTTTTACATTCTGAATTAGAATATATTTCAGGAATAGGAAATAAAACAATTGAGCAATTGTACACCCATTTTCAAAATCTTGAAGGCATAAAAAATGCCAGTTATGATGACTTAAAAAGTCTTATAGGTTCTGCTAAGGCAAAGCTTATTAAGGAATATTTTACGAAGTAAAGTTTTCTTTAAAAAGTGCTTTTTTTATCTCTTTTTTGTGTTCCTGTTTTTGCTTTATTCAATTTCTTGAAAATCAATTTAATAATGCCATTTTTATTTAACTTTAAGTCCATGAGAATTGAATATTTTTATACTTCCTTTGTCATTATACAAGAATTTTAATCTCTGAACGAGATAAAAAATACAAAATTTGAGATTGTTCTACGTGGAACATTTTTTTGGATTGTATTTTTTACTTGTTGATTTGATTTCGGAAAATACGATTTATGAAGTAGGGGTATTTAATATTTTTTTCTTACTTCCTTTTGTTTTATTTTCTACAGTTTTGGAATGTGGTTTCGCTAAGGAGCTGTTATCTTATTTCAATTACTTGTATGGTGTCTAATTGTAAACGAACTTTTAACCACTTTTCTAATATTTGTTTTTGTTCTTTTCGTTGTGCGCGCCACGCATAATTATTCCATTTTACAATAAAGCTTGGAATAGTATCTATTTTTCCTTCAAGATTTGTTTCAATACTTTTTGCGTATGCAAATTTTATGATTTTTGGGAATTGAATTTTTATTTCCTGCGAAAGTAAATAAATAGGAATGGTATCTTTTTTTAGATTAATTAATTCGTTTTCCAGAAAATTGATTCGAGCATCTTTATATTTTATAATTTCTTCATTTTTTTTGTAAATATCTTCCAGTATTCCGGTTCTGATATCTCTACTTAGGTTGTTTGTCAGATAATCAATTTTTGTATATATACTGCTGTCTCTTTCATTCGGATTTTGATGTACACGTAATACCGTACTATCGGTGATACTGAAAAAGTTCCGGCGTATATAATTGCCATGGGCAATTAATCCGTAATCATCTAATCTTTTGTTTAAATCATGAATAATGTATTCCGGTAATTTTTCACCAATTAAATATAAATCTATTGTAGATAGTGTGTCAGAATATTGAAATTTTTGATTGATTATTTCGGTATTATCAAAATTAAATTCTTTTTTCATGAAATTTTTTGCAGTAGTATAAAAGCGCGTTTCTTGCATTACATTGATAAAAATATTTGCACTTGGCAAAATAACGATGATTACAAAAATAGTTATGTATCGTTTAAATTGCCTTTCTTTTTGTTTGTTAACATAAGTATGTTTTGGGAAATGCAGGTATCGTACAATTATTAATGTTGAGAGTGCTATAAAAACCGAATTAATAAAAAACAAATAA
>JAKIUH010000294.1 GCA_021647685.1 Bacteroidales bacterium | reverse complement strand
CAATCAAATCTCTTTGCAAAGAGAAAATGTAAATGGTACAATTTATAATGTTGGTGTTTTACGTAAAACAATTTTATTTCCGCAGAGAAGTGGAAAAATAAAAATAGATCCCTTTGAATTAGAATGTATTGTACAACAAAAAGCAGGCAAAAGACGTAATTTTTTTGGTGAGTTAGTAGATGTTTATAGAGATGTTGAAGTACAATTAGTAAGTCCTTCAAGAACAGTTAATGTTTTGTCTTTACCGGTGGGAAAACCTGCTTCATTTAGTGGAGCCGTTGGTACTGATTTTAAGTTGAGTGCAGATATTGATCACAAGCAAATTAAAAATAATGAAAGTCTGACATTAAAAGTAAAAATATCAGGGAACGGTAATTTAAAATTAATCGATAAAATAAATATTGATTTTCCGCAAACTTTTGAAGTTTACGACCCTAAAATTAAAGAAAATATTAGTAATACAGCAGCCGGTGCCCGTGGAACAAAAACATTTGAATATCTGATTATTCCGCGTGAACAGGGCGATTATGTAATACCCGGAATAAAATTCAGCTATTTTGATATAAAAAGTAAAGAATATAAAACCTTATCTGTTAAAGATATACCGATAAAAGTAGAAAAAGGAGACGCAATAGATTTATCTGCCGGCAGTATTTCTGTGACAAAAGAGGATATTCGTACATTGGGCTCCGATATACGTTTTATTAAACAAAATGAATTTGAATTAAAACCCATTGATAAAACATTTTTTGGCAGTTTGCAGTTTTACCTTTATTATTTGATTTCTTTGTTTATATTTATTGTATTGGTGTTTTTTATGCGCAATAAAATTAAGCAAAATGCCAATGCGGTGCTTATGAAGAATAAACGTGCCGGAAAAATATCGAAAAAAAGACTTAAAATGGCAGCTGTTTATATGAAACAAAACGATAAGGAACAGTTTTATAATGAAATTATTCATGCACTTTGGGGATTTTTAAGTGATAAGTTAAATATTCCGGTATCGGAATTAAGTCGTGAAACCGTTAAAGAAACATTGCAAAAGCACAATGTTTCAGAAGATATTATTGCTAACTTTATTAAGGTAATTGATGATTGTGAGTTTGCAAAATATGCTCCCGCAAGTGAAACGAATCCATTACCCGATGATTATAAAAGAGCGCGTGAAGTAATTGAAAAATTTGAAGAAATCTTATAATGATAATTAATTAGTTGATTTTAAAAGAACTATGAAAAATATATTCGCACTTATAATATTCAGTGTCCTATCACTGTCAAGCATTGCTCAACCCGATAGTTTGTATAAATATATTGAGCAAGGCAACAAAGCCTATATTGAAAATGAATTCGAAAAAGCTATTTTGGCTTATGAAACGGTTATTCAGAATGGATATTCTGCTGCTGAATTATATTATAATTTAGGAAATGCATATTATCGCACTAAAAATTATAAAGCAGCAATCTTAAATTATGAGCGGGCTTTACGTTTGGCACCCGACGATGAAAACATAAAAACCAATCTTGAATTTGCTAAAAATCATATACAAGACAGGATTGAAGAAATACCCAAACTGTTTATTGTAAAATGGTTCGATAATTTCATTAATCTTTTCTCATCTCAAACATGGTCAATTATTAGTATATCAAGCTTTATTTTGGCTTTACTTTTGGCAATGCTGTTTTTATTTTCAAAATCGGTTTCGATACGTAAAACTGCATTTTTCTTTGGTATTATTCTAATGATTGGCTCAGCAATAAGTTTCTATAATGCATATAAACAAAACTATAAAATTAACGGAATTAAAGAAGCCATAGTTTTCAGCCCAACAGTTACTGTTAAAAGTGCGCCCAAAACAAACGGCACGGATTTATTTATAATTCACGAAGGATTAAAAGTAAAAATTATTGGAAGCACGCACGGTTGGAAAGAAATTAAATTAAGTGACGGAAAAATTGGTTGGTTGCCTGATGATAGTATTGTAATAATATAGAATGCTTTTTTGTTATACCAGTAAATTTGCAAGTTAAGGCATATGCACACTTATTATATGGCTTATTCATGCATCATCTTTTCTAATCTGAGTCTTCCAAAAAAACAATTTTTGAGCAAACTTTTGTTGAAGCCGTATAAATTTAAAAATTGGCATTAGTTTTGTAAATTATGTTTTAAATTAAAACATTACCCAAAAAATTAATTTAAAGTTTACTTAAAAAAATGTTAATAAATTTTGATATTTGAAAAAAAAATATCAATTTGGCAGCAGATTAAAATAAATGAGCAAATTGTATAAAAATATTTTCATAATTCTTCTATCGGTTTTACCGATGTTTATTCCTGTTCAGCTAAAAGCTCAGTCCGAAGCTTATCAAAAAGCCCTTTGGGTACGAAATATTTCAAACTATGTAAATTGGAACAATGAAAATAAAATTCAAAAATTCACTATTGGTGTATATGGTTCAAATACATCGGTTTATGATGAACTTTTAAAATTATCCAAGCGTGAAAAAATAAAAGGAAAACCTTTTGAAGTGATACGCTTTAAGCGGATAAAGG
The DNA here is from genome assembly GCA_021647685.1 of Bacteroidales bacterium. Classification (GTDB taxonomy): domain Bacteria; phylum Bacteroidota; class Bacteroidia; order Bacteroidales; family NBLH01; genus NBLH01. Next base: position 3,248 of record JAKIUH010000294.1, on the reverse strand, counting down.
ATATAATTCCAACTCAAATTCTATTTGTTGATCAATCGGCAAATGATTATTTAAAAGAAATTTACGATCAAATTATGTTTAATACGCTTTTGATTACTGATCAAAGTAATCAGAGGAACTATTTTATGGTAAATTTGCTTCCTCAGTCATCCGGTAAAAAACGTGTTGAGTTAAACAAAAAATTGGCTAATAATGCAGGCTTAACTTTTGAAAGAGAACTATTGGTTTATGGCGGTGATGAGTTAGAACTCCGTCGTATGATTAGTAAAACGGAAAAAGCACTTGAAAGAGAAAAGAAAAAATTAGAAGCGCAAAAAAAGGAATTAGCCAAACAAACTGCTGAGTTGGAACGCTTAAAACGTGAAAACCGTAAGGAACGTGAAGAAAATGCCCGGCAAAAAGAAATCAATAAAAAGCAAAAAGCTGAAATTGAAGAACAAAAGCAATTATTAGAGACGCAACGTGAAGAGTTGGCAAAAGTACTTGAAAACCTGACTTTACAGCAAGAAAAATTGGCCATGGGTACTAAGGTGCTTGCAGAGCAGGAAGATAAAATGAAAGAGCAGGAAGATTTGATGCTCCAAAAACAGAAAGAGTTAGAGCAGGTTGAAGCTGAGATTGAAAGAAGTAAGGAAATCATCAAAACAAAAGATCTTACACTTGGAGAACAAAGTTTAACAATTAAATATCAGAGGATAATTCTATTTGTATTTATCGGTTTGCTGATTTTAATTATGTATTTAGCTTTTTCTATTTGGCGAAGTGCTAAAATGCGTAAAAAAATTAACGATGAATTACGTGAAAGAAATGATGATATTCGTCGAAAAAATGAAGAAATTTTAAATCAGCAGCGGCAAACTGAGATGCTTAACAAAGAATTGGAAAAGCTTTCTATTGTTGCTGCCCGTACAGATAATGCCGTTACCATTATGGATGCCGATGGTAATTTTGAATGGGTAAATGTTGGTTTTACACGATTATATGGTTACACTTTACAATTGCTAACCCATGAATTGGGTGAGAACATTGTTCATGTTAGTTCTTCAAGCAATATAAAAGACTTATTGGAACAATGTAAGCGTGAGAAAAAAACAGTTACTTATGAAAACCTAAACAAAACTCGAAATGGTAAAGAAGTTTGGGTGCAAACAAGTTTAACCCCAATTCTTGATGCAGAAGGCAATATCAATAAGTTGATTACCATTGAAACAAATATTGACCGAATTAAACAGGCAGAACAAGAGATACGAAAACAGCATAAGAAAATTCTTGAACAATCTAAAATTCTGGAAGAAACCAACAAAGAGCTTGAAAAACTCTCAATTGTTGCAAGCGAAACAGATAATGCCATTACTATTATGGATGCTGCCGGTAATTATCAGTGGATAAATGATGGGTTTACCCGGATGTTTGGCTATACATTTAATCAATTATTAAACGAGTACAGCCGTAATATTATCTCAAGACATACCGGAAAACAATCGGTTGAGTTAATTAAAAAATGTATTGAACAAGTTGTACCGGTCACTTATGAAACTCCTGCTGAAACTCGTGAAGGGAAAGAAATTTGGGTACAAACCACCATTACACCGATTACTGATAAAGAAGGAAATGTAAAAAACCTGATTTCTATTTCTACCGATATCAGTAAACTAAAAGAAGCTGAACAAGCTATTCGTCAGCAAAGTGAAGAACTTTTGGCTCAGAAAGAAGAGTTGATGATTAAAAATGAATATATTGAACAGCAAAATGAAAATATTAAGGCAAGTATTACATACGCAAAAACTATTCAAAATGCTATTTTGCCTGCATACGATGAAATTACACGCTTTTTCAATACATTCATTATATATAAGCCTAAAGATATTGTTTCGGGAGACTTTTTCTGGTATTCTCATCTTCCTGAAAAAGACGGATATAGTGAGAAATTCTTTTATGCAGCAGTGGACTGTACCGGACATGGTGTTCCGGGGGCATTTATGTCAATGATTGGAAGTAGGCTATTGAACGAAATTGTTAATGAGCGAAAAATTACCAAACCGAGCCTTATTTTAACTCAAATGGATGAGGAAGTTAAAACTATTCTTCGTCAAGAAGAAACGGATAATAACGATGGTATGGATGTTAGTTTGTGCATGATAGAGCGTTTACCCGATAATACTTCGCGCATATTATTTGCCGGTGCTAAACGTCCTTTATTTTATTATTTGAAAGAAGAACAAACTTTACGTTACATAAAAGGTACTCGTAAAACGATTGGTGGTACTCAGGCTAGAAGAAATCGTGAGTTATTCTCGGATAATGAACTAATTTTGAAAAACGGAGATGTTATTTATTTAACTACCGATGGTTTGATTGACCAATCATCACCACAAAGAATTAGGTACGGAACTCCCCGTTTGATACAGTTGTTACAACGCATTAGTAACTTACCGCTTGAGGAGCAAAAGATTATGATAGAAAAATCATTACAAAGTTTCCAAGGTGAAGAAGACCAACGTGATGATGTTACTTTTATCGGTATTCAATTATAAGTTTGATTTCATTAGTGATAATTGATAGAACTTGTCTGAGATCTTTAAATGAGCTTAGTCTAAAAATCCCTGACAGGGTTGTATTTGTAAAACACTGGAAAAATAAGTAATTGTTATACAGTTAATTAACAAACCCTGTCAGGGTTCTTTTGCAAACATTTTACCTTTTTAAACTGGACTCGTAAATTAAAACTTTCCGTTAAATTGAATACTGAAACTTCTTTGGGGACGTATATCTCCCGGACGACCCATATACTCTGTATTTGTTAAATTTTTAATGGAAAATGTAAGTTCAAATTTTTTGTTGATAAGGTAGGCTAAATTTCCATCAAATATTAAATATCCCGTATTGTTTTTCTGCCAATAATCGTAAAAACCGGGTAAAATTTGTTCTCTTGTGCCGGGGTTTAAGAAAACATTATCAATATTTAAAATTTTTGATTTATAGAAGGTATTAATTCCTATACGTAACTTATTGTGTGTAAATGATGTTGTTGCTTTTAACGAATGTTTGCTGCGGTATTTTAAATATTGGTTGTTACTTAATGTATTTAGTTCAACAGGGTACATATAAGTATATCCGATATTTATAATAATCTTCGAGTTATGTAATTTTTTATAGACTGTGATTTGAGATTCAGTACCATAAACGCTTGAATTTTCAATATTGGAAGCTCGAAAACCAAAATCCATTTGACCTGTTACCGGATCAGG
>JAKIUH010000003.1 GCA_021647685.1 Bacteroidales bacterium | reverse complement strand
ACCTTAAGGATCTTGATTGATAAGTTCCGGTTCATCCTCCAGTTTTTCATTTAGTTCGAGGATGGTTCCACCAACGGGAAGCAACAGGTCGGAGACTGTTTTCACAGCTTCCACAGTACCAAAAGTTTCGTCTTTCTCCAATGTTTCGTCGATGGTTTCCACCTCCACAAAGACAATGTCTCCCAATTCATTCTGGGCGAAATCGGTAATACCAATGTACGCTTCTTCTCCTTCTACTCTCACCCATTCGTGGTCATTAGAGTACTTTAAATTTTCGGGTATGTTCATGTTTTTTCTTTTAAAAATTTATGGCTCAAATTTACATTAATTTTTTTAATCATTGCTTTTTTCCGGTAAAAATTATCATCTGCTTAATTTAGTTTATAATTTTGTCATTAAAAATTTACATTATTAATATGCAAAAACAATATGATTTTTTGGTTATAGGAACGGGAATGGCGGGTATGAGTTTTGCCTTAAAAGTAGCCGAGTATGGTAAAGTAGCCATTCTTACCAAATCAAAAGCAGAAGAATCAAATACCAATTTTGCACAAGGTGGTATAGCGGCAGTTACCTATCATCCTGATAGTTATGAAAAACATATAAAAGATACCTTAACAGCAGGAGACGGGTTATGCACAAAAGATATTGTTAAATTAGTAGTATCAGAAGCTCCGAAAAGAATTAAAGAGCTTATTGAATGGGGCACAGAATTTGATACAAAAGACGACGGAAACTACGATTTGGCAAAAGAAGGCGGACACTCTGAATACCGTATTCTTCATCACAAAGACAATACCGGCAATGAAATACAAATCAGTTTACTCAAAAAAATTAAAGAACATACCAATATTGAACTTCTTGATTATCATTTTGCCATTGATTTAATCACGCAACACCATCTTGGATACCATGTTACACGCCACCAAAAAGACATCGAATGCTATGGCTGCTATGCTCTTAATATCAGAACAAAGCAAATAATTACCTTACTTGCAAAAACCGTTTTTTTAGCAACCGGCGGCATCGGAAATATTTATCATACCACTACCAACCCACCTATTGCAACAGGAGATGGTATTGCTATGGCTTACCGTGCCAAATGCCTGATTGAAAATATGGAATTTGTACAATTTCATCCCACTTCATTATACGAGCCCGGCAAGCGACCTTCATTTTTAATAACCGAAGCAATTAGAGGTTTTGGTGCTATCTTAAAAACACAAAAAGATAAGAAATTTATGCACAAATATGATGAACGTGGCTGTTTAGCACCGCGTGATATTGTAGCCCGTGCGATAGACAATGAGCTAAAATTATCCGGCGATGATTATGTATATTTAGATTGTACACATTTAGACAGTAAAGAGTTAATAAACCATTTCCCAAATATTTATAAAAAATGTAAAAGCATTGGTATTGATATTACACGCGATTATATCCCTGTGGTTCCTGCTGCACACTATGTGTGCGGAGGAGTTATAACCGATAAAAACGGAAAAACTTCAATTAAACGTCTTTTTGCAGCCGGCGAAGTTTCTTCTACCGGTTTACACGGTGCTAACCGGTTGGCTTCAAATTCCTTACTCGAAGCTGTAGTTTTTGCTCATCGTGCAGCAAAGCAAGCCGTTAAGGAAATGCCTCGTAACGAAATTAAACCCAAAGTACCCGATTGGAATGATGAAGGTACATCGCACCCCGAAGAAATGATTCTCATTACCCAAGAATTTAAAGAACTGCAACAAATTATGAGTAATTATGTAGGTATTGTCCGTTCAAACCTCAGATTAAAACGTGCATTAGACCGTCTGGATATTATTTATAAAGAAACCGAAGATTTGTATGAAAAATCAACGATATCACCAGAGCTTTGCGAATTAAGAAATGCCATAAATGTTGCTTATATTATAATAAAAATGGCTAAAAACCGTAGAGAAAGCCGTGGATTACATTACAATATTGATTATCCCGAAAAAAATAAAATTATGGAATGAAGTTTTTTATACAACTGCTTTGCAAAAACTTGCAAAATACAACCGCCAAGACACTAAGACACAAAATTAATTCTTTGTGTTACTTTGTGTCCTTTGTGGTTAAAAATAAAACCGCTAATATGTTACCGCAAAGACGCAAAGGCACTAAAATATAAATACATAACATTAGCCCAATAAATAAAATATCTATTATGCCCAACAAGGCGATACAATAAAGGCTTTCATTTACAAATTTTAGGTATATTCTTTGAATTTTCCTACTTTCGTTTTTCTAAATATAATATTTTGGATTATGGCAAATACCGAAAAAAAATTAAGTCTGTACAACTATAAACTAATTAACCGTATTACCGGTTGGGTAGTTTTTTTGATTGCATTTGCAAGCTATTACCTTACCATAGAACCTACCGTTAGTTTTTGGGATTGTGGTGAGTTTATTTCCAGTTCGTTTAAATTAGAAGTAGGTCATCCGCCCGGAGCACCTTTTTTTATGCTGATGGCAAAATTTTTCTCACTATTTGCCGCAGATGTAACACAAGTAGCTGCCATGATTAATACTTTATCGGCACTAATGAGTGCCTTAACCATTTTGTTTCTTTTTTGGAGTATTACACACATTGCAAAACGAATTACAGGCGAAGAAAAATCACTGCAAGTTTCTAATTCGCTTGCTATATTTTTTGCAGCAGCTGTAGGCGCCTTAGCCTACACCTTTTCCGATACATTTTGGTTTTCGGCTGTTGAAGGCGAAGTATATGCCAGCTCATCATTATTTACAGCACTTGTTTTCTGGTCAATCCTAAAATGGGAAAATACTGCCGATGAAAAATATGCCAATCGGTGGTTAGTTTTTATTGCCTATTTAATGGGATTGTCAATAGGAGTACATCTCCTAAATTTACTGGCAATTCCGGCAATTGTGTTTGTATATTATTTTCGCAGGTATAAACCTGATAAAACAGGTATTGTCAAAGCTGCTGTTGTTTCAATTTTAATTTTGGGAACAATTATGTACATTATTATTCCCGGAGTTATTTGGTTAGCATCGCGTTTTGAATTACTTTTTGTAAATGGTTTTGGTTTACCTTATCACAGCGGTACTGTTTTTTACATTATTTTACTTTTTGGCGGATTAGCCTACGGAATATATTACAGCATACAAAAAAACAAAGTTTTGTTAAATACAGCATTAACCATGCTTACAGTAATTATTATCGGATATTCATCCTACGCATTAATTATTATCCGTTCAAATGCCGATTTACCCATGGACCAAAACAAACCCGATGATGTATTTAGCCTATTATCCTATCTAAACAGAGATCAATATGGAGATAATCCGCTTATTTACGGACAATATTTTAATTCAAAGCCTATCGGATACATAAAAAAAGCACCCATTTATGAAAAACGAAACGGAAGATATGAAATTGTTGATCATAAATTAAGCTATGAGTTTGAAGAAGGCTCAAAAACATTTTTTCCGCGTATGTGGAGTAATCAGCCCAATCATATTGAAGGATATATAAATTGGGCAAACATTAAAAACAAAGATAAAAAACCAAGTTTTGCACAAAATCTGGCATTTTTCTTTAAATATCAGTTAAATTTTATGTATTTCCGGTATTTTATGTGGAATTTTGCCGGCAGACAAAATGATATTCAAGGACATGGAAACGTAATGAACGGAAATTGGATAAGCGGTATTCCGTTTATTGACAATGCACGGTTAGGCAATCAGGATAAGTTGCCAACAAACCTTAAAAACAACAAAGGCAGAAACAAATATTATTTTTTACCCTTAATATTAGGCATACTTGGAATATTATACATGTACGGTAAAAATCAAACCGGAAAAAATTTCTTTTGGGTTGTATTTTTATTCTTTTTCTTTACGGGAATTGCCATTGTTTTGTATTTGAACCAACCGCCTTTTCAACCGCGTGAACGAGATTATGCCTATGCCGGTTCATTTTATGCTTTTTCAATTTGGATTGGTTTTGGTGTATTAATGCTTTACGATTGGTTCAAAAAATTAACACCGGCAACAATATCAGCTGCCTTAGCAGGAATTATCAGTCTAACAGCAGTGCCCGGAATTATGGCTCGTGAAAACTGGGACGACCATGACCGCTCAGGTCGATACACTGCACGCGATTTTGCTTATAATTATCTTAATTCATGTGCACCTAATGCTATTTTATTTACCAATGGCGATAATGATACATTCCCCCTTTGGTATGCACAAGAAGTAGAAGGTATCCGTACAGATGTTCGGGTTATAAATTTAAGCTATTTGAATACCGAATGGTACATCACGCAAATGAAACATAAAGCCTATGAAAGTGAGCCGGTACCCTTTTCAATGAGCAAAGAGCAATACGGAGCCGGAAAACGCGATGTGGTTTATATTCAGGAGCTGAAAAAAGAACCGGTTGAATTGAAAAAAATCATGGATTTCATAAAAAGTGATGATCCGCGTACAAAACTTCAACAATACGGTGGTGAAAAATATATTCCTGCCCGTAAAATGTTGATAAAAGTTGATTCTTTGGCAGTAATGCAAAATAAAGTTATAAAACCTTACGAAGCACCTTTAATGCTTAAACAAATGGTATGGGATTTGCCGGGTTCCTATTTCAGAAAAGCACAAATGATGGTAATAGACTTAATGGCAACAAATAATTGGAAAAGACCGGTTTATTTTGCCATTACTATTGGCAGTGACGGCTATTACGGATTACAAAAGTTTTTTCAATTAGATGGTTTGGCATACAGAGTTGTTCCTATTGAAACCAATTTGAGTGCAGGGCAAATTGCACGGGTAAATACATCAATTTTGTATGATAAAGTTATGAATACCTTCAAATGGGGCGGAATTGAAAAAAAAGGTGTTTATCTTGATGAAAATAACCGACGTATGCTGATGAATATAAAAAATAATTTTGCCCGCTTGGCAAATGCATTAGTAAAAGAAGGAAAAATTGACTCGGCTGTAACTGTATTAGATAAAGCGGTAAAAATTATGCCTGAAAATAAAATTCCATACAGTTATTACGATTTACTGATTGCCGAAGCCTATTATCAAACAAAATCACCGGAAAAAGCCGATAAAATAATGCAAATAGTTGCTAATCATACAGCAGAAGAACTAAATTATTTTATGTCCTTACCCGATAAGTTTCAAAAGCCTATGAGTAAAGATATTAGACGTTCTTTAATGATGGCACAAGAAATATTGCGCCTGACACAGCAATATGAACGTCCTGAACTGTTTGAAACATTAAATAAAAAGTTTGAAAGTATTATAGGAAACAGTATATAATAGGAATCTTATTTGTAGTATGTTTAAAAACATTTCTTTAAGTAAATAAATTACCAAAATATTAATAAAAATTATAAATAACTAAAAATCAACTTATAAATATTTGCATAATTCTGTTACATTATCTATTTTAGCAATTCACAAAGAAAGGCAATTTGTAATACAAATCAAATAATACTGAATTTTTAATAATAATTATCCAAAAAGTTCGTTAATAGGCATTGTCGGATTAGTCTGTTTTTTAGTCTGTTTTATTAAATGAAAAACACAACAAATGAAAAAATTAATTAATTGGAGTGACACCTACTCTATTGGTTTTGAAGCAATTGACAACCAACACAAACAATTGGTAGAATTGATAAATAAACTTTATGATGCATTTTTATCGGCAAAAGCTCATGATATCATTAATGATATTTTAGACAGCATGATTGAATATACCGAATACCATTTTAAGTTCGAGGAGGACTTATTTCGTAAATTCGGTTATCCGCAGCACGAAGAACATGCGGCTATTCATGGTTTATTTGTTGCCAAAACATTGGATTTTAAACAAAAACTAATGGAAGACACCACCACAGTTACTTATGACATCATGTATTTTTTACGCGATTGGCTCATTGAGCATATACAAGGCGAAGATGTAAAATATGTTGATTTTTTTAAAGAAAATGGTGTTTTTGAAAACGATTGAAATTAAGTAAAATGGGAAAAGAATTTATAATCTGGAACGATTTATATAAACTGGGAATAGAAATAATTGATGCACAGCATAAAAAATTGGTTGATTTAATCAATAAATTACATGATGCATTTACCGAAGGTAAAGCTCATAACATAACCAACGAAATTATTGAAGAAATGTTAAATTATGCCGATTACCATTTTCAAATGGAAGAGGTTATTTTTGATAAACATAATTACCCGCAATCCGACCAACACAAAATACTGCATAACGATTTTTTTGAAAAAGCAAATGTGTATAAAGCAAGAGTTGCCAAAGGTGAAGAAAATGTTCATTACGATTTGTTAAAATACTTAAAAGAATGGCTTACCGGACATATTCAAGGAGAAGATGTTAAATATGTTGATTATTTTAAAGAAAAAGGTATTAAGATAAGTTAAAATCAGTGAAAGTGCTTTTTAAGTTTACAAATCTTCTTATATTTTCTACTTTTCTGTTTCATTTTATTAATACTCATGCACAAATTAATAATCAAAAGCCAATTGTAGCAATTGTAATTAATGAAAATGAAACGGACAGTACTGCTAATGAAAAATTTAAAGAACTTTTCAATAAATACACTAATAATGCATGGGGAACAGCAATACCTGTTGCTAACCAGGCAATTGATGTATTAAAAAAAAGAAAAAACAATAAATTTGTAACTTATTGGCACAGACAATTGGGTTTTCTTTACTTAAAACATGATATATATACTTTAGCATTAGATGTTTATTACAGTGGTTTAAAATATACCCAAAATCTTCCGGTTGAAAAAGCATACCTGTATAATGATATTGCACGTATATATCTATCCATGAATATTGATTTATACCATGCGGAAAGATATCTTTTAAGCTCTTTAAAAATCCAAGAACAGATAAAAAATCAAAATACAAAAAAGAAATTACAAGCCTATACAAATAATCAGCTGGGTATCATTTATGAACGAAAAACTAAATACAAAAAAGCCAGGGCATATTATAAAAAAGCGTTGGATATGCGTTTGCAAATAAAAGATACAGCAGGATTAGCAAATTCATATTATACAATCGGATATTTTTATAATTCAACAGGTAATAAAGACAGTGCTTTGTTTTTTTACAATAAAGGCTTGGAAATTGCAAAAAGCGCTGATATGAAAATATCTTACTTGTTAAAAAGGGCTTTAATTTATGCCCTGAAAAATAAATTTGATTTAGCATTAGCAGATATCGATAATGCTATGGCTCTTGCCAATACGCAGTTAAATAAAGATTTATCAAGGATATTGAAAACTAAATCAGAAATATATGATTATCAAGAAAATACACTAAAAGCTATTGAATTAGCCGAACAAGCTCTTGCAGAAGCAGATAAATACAATCAATCATCCATTAAACTTAAACTATATCCTTTAATCATTTCATATTATAAAAAACAAAAAAACTATAGAAAAGTAAGCGATTATCAAGCTGCCTATTTTAATTTTTACCGACTAAAATATAAAGAAAGAGAAAAAATAATTCAAAAATATATTTTAAAGAAAGAAGACAAAACCATATCACTACTTGAAGCCGATAGAAAAAAGTTGCAAAAAACAAACCGTATGATGTACTTGTTGATAGCAGCTTTACTTATTCTTTTATTTGCATCTATAATTTTAACAATATATTATTTTAAAAATAAACAAAAGCTCAATGAAAACAGTCTGAAAGTTAAAACACAGGCAATTATTGCACAAATTTTAGGAAATATAACCGGCAAAGAACGAAATATTGAAGAATTTCTGCAAAATGCACTAAAAATTATTTTAGAAATACCATGGCTTAGATTTGAAACCAAAGGTGCAATTTTCTTAACCAATGAAGAGGGCAATTTACGTATGGTAGCTCATGAAAATCTGGGAGCATCACTATTAAAAATGTGTGCTATTGTAAAGCCCGGTGAATGTTTATGCGGTAAAGTACTAAAATACAAAAAAACTTTGCATTGTGATCATGTAGGCGATCAACATGATTTTCGTCCGGAAGGAATGACACCACACGGTCATTATAATATTCCGTTTTTGTTTCATAATAAAGTTTTAGGAGTATTAACACTCTATTTAAAAGAAGGACATAAAAAAGAAGAATACGAAGTAAAATTTTTAGAAACCGTTGCCGCAAGCATTTCATCGGTAATTAACCGTAAAAGCATTCAGGAAAAGCTTAGATTACAAGCTATTGAACAAGAAAAATTAAATCAAAAACTATTTGCTCAAAAGCTGGAATTAGAGCAAAGAAACATTGAAATTAAACAATATGCTAAACAACAAGATGCTTTAAACCAAAAGTTTTTTGCGCAAACACTGGAATTAGACCAAAGAAACATTGAAATTAAACAGTATTCAAAAAAACTGGAAGAGCAAAAAAAACAAATAGAGGAAGCACATAGGGATGTAACCGATAGTATTACCTATGCACAAACCATTCAAGAAGCATTATTGCCCAAAAAGGAACAATTAGATGCCTTATTCCAAGAATATTTTATTTTCTTTCAACCCAAGCAAGTAGTCAGCGGTGATTTTTATTCGGCACAGAAAGTAGGAGATAAGCTGGTATTTACGGTTGCAGATTGTACAGGACATGGAGTTCCCGGAGGATTTATCACTATGTTGGGTATTACTTTTATCAGTGAGTTAATTCATCATAGAGAGGTTAAAAATTCGGCAGAAATACTTGAAATTTTGCGTACCAATATAAAAGGTATTTTTGCCGAATTTGGAACGAAAAATACCAATGGTTTTGATATTTCTTTTTGTGTAGTAGATACAAAAACCAATGTATTATCTTTTGCTGGAGCATATAATTCGCTTTATATATTAAGAAACGGAGAACTTATTGAATACAAAGGAACAAAAAATCCAATCGGCTGGCACCCTAAAGAAACGACTTTTACCGAAAGTAAAGTTCAACTCCAAAATAATGATATAATCTACTTATTTACAGATGGTTATTATGATCAAATAGGAGAAAATAAGAAAAAATTTCTTCGTAAGCGTTTTAAAATGCTCCTTACCGAAATTCATGACCTTCCGATGAAAGAACAAAAACGAATATTGAAAGGCATTTTTGATAAATGGAAAGGAAAAGAACCGCAAACAGACGATGTAACGGTTATGGGTATAAAGTGGAAAATGTAAACACCATTAGTTTATTTACGTGCAAAATTAATTAAAGGTTTATAATTATCTTTATCAGCCTCAAAAAGTGCATTCAAATATTCTCTGCGTAAATTACTTTGCAATTCAAGTGCACCGCTTCCCCACGAAAAAACAGGTCTTCCAAAACCATGTTCAATTAATACATCGGCAATAAGTCGCGAATGACGACCATTTCCGTTCGGAAAAGGATGAATATGCACCATACGATGTTTAAAACGAATAGCTATTTCATCAGGTTCAAAAGATTGATGTTCAACCCAAAATATACAATCGTCCAAAAGATTTTTCAGCTCAATGCCGATATAAAATTTATCAACACCAATATTTTTATTGCTTTTACGATATTCACCTGCCCAGCGCCAAGTTTGATCAAACATTTTTTTATGGAGTTTACGCACAAAATCTTCGCTAAGAATATCTTTAATTTTAAATCGCTTTTTCATGGTCCAGGCAATAGCCCTTTCAATATTCTGTTGTTCAAATTCATCAAGTTCAGCTCTTGTAGAGATGCTCTTGATGAGTAATCCCTCTTTTTCATCTTCATCAAGAGCAGTTTGGTGATTGATGTATTTTAAATCTAATCCCATAAATATCTTGGCATTTCGCGTTTAATTTCTTCGGCTAAATCATTTATTGCCTGCCGAATACGTTCATCAGAATTTTGTTGGTCTTCTAAACTCATTGTGGTAGCCGTGCGCAAAACAATCTTTTCGGCAATTTCACGAGCACGTTTATCAATCATTGCCATTAAAGTTTTTTCTTTGGGAATAAATCCATAAACAAATTGCAAATCAAGTGCATTGCCTACTTCTTTAAGGCTGTTTAAAGTAATCGAACCGTTTTTTTCACGTTGTTCAATTTCTTTAACACTTTGAGCGGTAATATTCAATTTTGCACCAAGCTGTTTTAAGGTCATTCTGAGTGCTGTTCGTACCGAATATATCCAGCCTTCTGAGGGTGTGTGTAAACCTTCAATAGCTGAAAGTAATTGAAACTTTCGATCCAATTGTTCTATCAACAATTTTAATTTTAAGTCTTTCATAAAGCTATATCCTTAAATACAAACACAAAAATAAGGTTATAACCTGATAAATGCAAATATAAATAAGGTTAAAACCTGATAATTAATTTATTATTTAAGGATAAAGCCTAAAATTAAGGTTTATTAACTGCTTATAAATAATTTTCGACTTAAAATTCCTTTTCAAATGTACAAACTTTTTTTGAAAAAAAAATTTTTTTACCAAAAAAATAACATGTTTTTAAAATATTTTTTTATAACAAAATTTTATGGATATGATCCAAATTTTTTTTTAATTTATTTTTGTAAATCATAATTTAAGCAATACAAAAGATGCTGTATTTTTAGCTAAGTTTTATTTAAAAGCTGATTTTTGTGATGTAGCAAGTGAGCAGATGACTTAAAGTCATCAGCTCACTCAAGAAGTCCAAAAAATTAAGATAATTGCTACTTCTGGCTTTTTAATGTAATTTTGCAGCAAAATAAAATACAAGTAATGACATTTGATGAATTAAATTTAAATAATCCTTTAAATAATGCTTTAGAAGATTTAGGATACATATATCCAACCCCAATACAGGAAAAAGCATTTAAAATTATTCTTTCCGGTAAAGATGTGGTAGGTATTGCACAAACCGGTACCGGAAAAACTATAGCTTATCTCCTACCCTTGCTTAAACAATTAAAGTATTCAGAGCAGCGCAATCCACGCATATTAATTATTGTCCCCACACGCGAATTGGTTCTACAAGTTCTTAAAGAAGCAAAAGCTCTTGCCAAATATATAAATGTACGTATTGTAGGTGTTTATGGCGGAACAAATATTAACCCGCAAAAGCAAATTATTTATGAAGGTTTGGATATTTTAATTGCTACACCCGGAAGACTTTATGATTTGGCGATGACCGGAATTTTACGACTAAAATCCATTCAAAAATTAGTGATTGATGAAGTTGATGAACTCTTGAACGCAGGTTTTCGCCCACAATTGGTAAATATTATGGAAATATTGCCGGCAAAAAGGCAAAACTTAATGTTTTCGGCAACATTCTCAGAAGATGTAAAAAAAATTGTTGGTGAGTTCTTTTTTAATCCGCAAATTATAGAAATTGCTGCGCACGGTACACCGCTTGAAAAAATTATCCAACAAGCCTATCACGTACCCAACTATTATACAAAAGTAAATTTATTGGAATATTTACTTAAAAATGATGAAAATTTAAGCAAAGTATTGGTTTTTACAGCAAGTAAAAAATTAGCCGACCGCCTTTTTGAACAAATCAATAAAAAATTTCCGGATATTTTGGGTGTAATACATTCTAATAAATCGCAAAATTATCGTATTAATACCCTGAAAAAGTTTGAAGAAGGAACACTCAGAGTATTAATTTCAACCGATATAATGGCTCGTGGGTTAGATATTCAAGATGTTACTCATGTAATTAATTTTGATATGCCTGAAATTCCCGGCGATTATTTACACCGAATCGGTAGAACAGGGCGTGCCGATAAAACAGGTATTGCTATAAGTTTTATCAATGAAGCGGAACAAACTTTCCAAATGGAAATTGAAAGAACCATGAAAAAAGCAATTCCTGTACTGCCTTTGCCTGAAAACTTGGAAATATCCAATATTTATACCGATGATGAACGCCCGAATCTTTTTGATAAAAATTATTTAAGTGCACCGGATATTAAACATTCGCAAGGGGCTTTTCATGAACGAAAAAAAACCAACCGGAAACAAAACTCAGGCTCACCGGCATTTAAACGAAAACACAAAAAGGGTAAATCGGCAAAAGGTAGAAGAAAAGTTTAAAATACTCTATTCACAATAAATTTTAGCGAATAAGAAATTAGAAATATTGCATTTTTAGAGCTTTTTTTGAAAAAAATTTACCCTAAGGAAGATTAACCGCTTTAAATACAAGTATTGAAACAATAAATCTGTTTTTTTTATATCTTTGATTTGGCAAATTTCAAACACGACACATAACACAATGTTTATGTCCATACCTTAATCAATGAAACTTTGTAACAAAGAAAAAGTTACGGCATAAACATTTACTTTGTGCACAAGCTGAAAAAAGAGGAAAAGGGATGATAAATTTGCTACAAGAAAAAATTGAAATGGAAAGCCAACGCACAAATAGCGCATTTGGTTTTTGTCGACACGCAAAAGCCAACCCAAAAAATCAAAAGAGCTATTTTTTTGCCAACGCTCGACAGAAAATAAGTATTTTGCAGAATTGAAATTTAAAAAATGGATTGAATAAATGAAACTATACGAAACGTTAGAAAATCAACTGAAAAAAGAGAACAACTTTGTTACTGACGAAGGAGAATTAAAAAAGTGGGTTGTGATTGGTAAAGCCAGAAATTACGACCCTGTGCTGATTAAATTGCTTTTGGAAAACGACACGCTTAAAGAAAAGTTTTTTGTGGAAGTGGAAGGAACGCTTGTTTTTAAGCAAGAGAAATTTATCACTTTTATGGAAATGAAAAACTATCTCAATGACAGCTACACGCAATACAAAAACAAAGTTGGGCTAACGATTGACGGAAAATATCTAAAACAACGAAACGAAGTAGCACTTGTATGACCTTTTAAAGATTGTGTTTTGGAAGGCGGACAAAGTAAAGAGGAACAAAAACAACATTTGGTAGAGATATTAGATAAAAATCAATTATATGTAAATCTTTCGTCAATGAACGATAAGGATTTTGAAGTAACAGAAGAAGAAAAGCAAGTAACAAAAGATTTTTACAGGATAAAAAAAGATGAATAATTTACCTGAAAATAGAAAAGATTTTATTCTCTATACCGATGCCAACGGCAATGTAAAGGTTGAAGTGTTTTTGCAAAATGAAACGCTTTGGCTTACACAAAAGGCTATGTCTGAATTATTTGGTGTAGGTGTTCCGGCAATTGCCAAACATTTGAAAAATATCTTTGAAAGTGGAGAGTTAAATGAAAAAGAGGTTGTTTCCATTTTGGAAATAACCACTCAACACGGCGCTATCAAAGGAAAGACACAGACCAATAAGGTGAAATTTTACAATCTTGACACCATTATTGCCGTAGGTTATCGGGTAAACAGTCGTCAAGCCACCCAATTTCGTATTTGGGCAACAAAAGTTTTGCGAGAATATATTATCAAAGGTTTTGTGCTTGATGACGAACGGTTAAAACAAGGTAGCAGAATATTTGGAAAAGATTATTTTGATGAGCTTTTGGAGCGTGTCCGCTCTATCAGAGCAAGCGAGCGGAGAATTTATCAAAAAATTACCGATATTTTTGCAGAGTGCAGTATTGATTATGATAAACACTCGGAGATTACACAAGAATTTTACGCTACCGTTCAAAATAAATTTCATTATGCAATTACCGGACAAACAGCGGCGGAAATTATTCATACAAGAGCCGATAAAACACTACCCAATATGGGACTAACTACTTGGAAAAATGCACCCAAAGGAAGAATTTTAAAATCAGATGTTTCTATTGCAAAAAACTATTTGTCAGTAAAAGAGATTAAAAAGTTAGAAAGAACAGTTTCGGCTTATTTTGATTATATCGAAAATCAAATAGAAATACGAAAAGAAAATAACCGACCTTTTACTATGCAAGAGCTTGCTGAAAGTGTTAATAAGTTTCTAAATTTTAATGAATTTGAAGTGCTGAAAGATAAAGGAAACATTTCACATCAACAGGCAATCAAAAAAGCGGAAAAAGAGTATGATGATTTTAATAAAAATCAGAAAATAGATTCCGATTTTGATGAATTTGTAAAAAAGCAACTTAAAAAAGATGAAAAATAAAAATATGTTGCCTAAAAAATCAAATAGTGAAATATTACTTTATAAATCCAAAGACGGACAAATAAAACTACAAGTCCGTTTGGAAGATAACACGGTTTGGCTTACACAAGCCGATATGGTGGATTTGTTTCAATCGTCAAAATCCAATATCAGCGAGCATATCAAGCATATTTTTGAAGAAGGTGAATTGAATGAAAAATCAGTTGTTCGGAATTTCCGAACAACTGCCACCGACGGTAAACAATACACAGTAAAATATAGAAAGTTGAAAAACAGTTTATTGCAAGTATTGAACAGGCAAATAAAAAATTAAAATCTAAAAAGGGTAATAAATAATGGCATTTTTATACGATACATTAGTGCAAGAATTTGGTAAACGGTACCTTGCACAAGTAGAAGTACCAAATTATATTACGGATAATTTAAAATACAGGATAAGACCTTATCAAAAAGAGGCTTTTCAGCGATATATACTTTGCTATACCGAAGACTTTGAAGGGAAACCAAATAAACCTTTTCATTTACTCTACAATATGGCAACCGGTAGCGGTAAAACCTTGGTAATGGCAGGTTTAATGCTTTATCTTTACGAAAAAGGTTATCGCAATTTTTTGTTTTTTGTCAATTCAAACAACATTATTAACAAAACCAAAGATAATTTTCTAAATCCACAAGCATGAAAATATCTATTCAGTGAAAAAATTATTATTAACGGTAACGAAGTGCAAATAAAAGAGCTTGAAAACTTTGAAGAAGCCGATAATGAAAATATCAATATCAAATTTACCACTATTCAGCAGTTACACCTTGATTTAAATAATACTAAAGAAAATAGCATCACTTACGAAGACTTAAAAGATAAAAAAATAGCTCTAATTGCAGATGAAGCACACCATTTAAGTTCGGGAATAAAAAGAGGAAACCTATTTGGCAGTTGGGAAGATACCGTGATGAGAATATTGGAACAAAATTTCGATAATATTTACTTAATCAGAAACGAAAGAGAACTGAAAATTTACGACAAACTTGGAAGAGCATTTGAACCTGATTTTGTTTTATTCTGTAAACAAAAGGCAGGTGAAGAAATGATTTATCAAGTTTTCATAGAACCAAAAGGAAATCATTTGAAAGCTAACGACCAATGGAAAGAAGAATTTTTGCAAGAAATAAGAGATAAAAAAGAAGTATTAAAAATAGACTCTGACAAATATTTAATAATAGGAGTGCCATTTTATAATAACGAGAATGAAAATGAATTTAAAGAAAGTTTAGAAGATTTGTTAAATGAAACCAACGCAAAATCCATACACATTGCCAAGTCGCACAAAGCCGACCGCAAAAGCAAAACTTGGCAATAAGTAGGGCTTTGCCAACGCACAGAGAAATAAAACTTGTAGCAAATTTAAAAGAGAAAAATAAAAGAATGAAAGACAGCCTGTGCAACAACTAAGCATTCATATTGCAGATAGGCAAAATATGAAGGTATAATAGACTAATCCTATATTTATTATGCGCTAATACGTTAATTTTTTATTCCTATCTCCTATTTTTTTCTTTTCTTAAACTGGTTTCTAAACGGTTCTTTAAATTCCGGTAAACTGCGTTTTTTTCCAAATCCGTTTTTGGCAAATGTGCGCGCAAAAAAGTTTTTAATATTAGACATACCTATGCCAAACAAAGAAGCATGCAGACTAAAAAATTGATAAACCGTCATCACAAAAGCAAAAAATCCTTTGTTCCCGAGTTCTTCAACATCTTTTTGTCGATTATGCAGTAAAAGCATATGTAAATCGATTTTTTCAGGGCATACCTCGGTACATTTTCCACAAATGGTACAAGCATAACTTAAATGCCCCGAAATATCAAATCCTTGATAAAAAGGTGCCAAAACAGAACCAATGGGCCCACTATAGGTTGATTCATAAGTATATCCGCCAATATTACGGTAAACAGGGCACGCATTTAAGCAGGCTCCACAGCGAATACAAGCCAAGGAATCACTCTGAAAGGGTTCTTGTAAAATTTCGCTTCGTTTATTATCAATGAGAATAACATGCATTTCCTCGGGACCAAAATCTTCGGTTTGTTTACGGGCACCCGTATAAATAGTATTATAAACGGTAATGGCTTGTCCTGTACCATGAACGGAAAGGGTAGGCCAAAATGCAGCTAAATCATTCATTGAAGGAATTACTTTTTCAATACCTGCCAGTACAATATGTGTTTTTGGAAAACTTGCCGACATAATACCGTTTCCTTCGTTTTCAGTAGTAGCAATTCCGCCAATATCGGCAACAATAAAATTAGCTCCGGTAATGCCTATATCTGCCTCAGTAAATTTTTTGCGTAGCAATTGGCGTACAAATTCAGTCATTTCTTCGGCAGTACTGTTAATATCCATATCATACAAGCGATGAAAAAGTTCGTTTACATCTTTTTTTGATTTATGCATCGCAGGTGTAACTATATGATAGGGCTTCTCCCCTGCTACTTGTACAATAAATTCACCTAAATCAGTTTCAATAACTTCAATATTTTCATGCTCAAAAAATTCGTTAAACTCCAACTCTTCAGTTGTCATTGACTTCATTTTCACAATTTTTTTTGCATTTTTTTGCCGGACTATATGATTTACATGTGTCAAAGCTTCCTTAGTATCTACCGCCCAATGAACATGAATACCATTTTCAATGGCATTTTTTTCAAAAGTTAAAAGCGTTTCATCAAGATTTTGTAGTGCTTTACGTTTTTTTGCCGCAATATGTGCTTTCGCTTTTTCAATATCTTTATATCTTTTCATTCCACGCTCTACTGCAGCATCGTATTTACCCATATTAAACTGTATGGTTTTTCGATGTAGTAAATCAAAAGATATTTCTTCGGAACGCTTAATGAAGTTTTTATAGGCAGTATTCATTATTTTAAAATTTTAACTAAATTCAGCTTAAAGATAATAAAATTATTTAGCTATAAGCTTGTTTTAATAAATAGTAGCTTTATTAGCTTAAATTCTTTTTACCGGTATTTTTTCAATTCTGCGCAGGTGCCTTCCTCCTTCAAACTCCGCATTCATATATGCTTCAACAATTTCTTGTGCTTGTTTTAAACTAACAAAACGTGCCGGTAATGAACATACATTCGCATTATTATGTTGCTTTGCCAATGCAGCAATCTCAGTATTCCAACATAAAGCCGCACGGATACCTTGATGTTTATTTACAGTCATACTAATACCGTTACCACTACCGCAAATAGAGATACCAAAATCGGCTTTTCCTTGCTCTACAAAATCAGCCATGGGATGTGCAAAATCAGGATAATCAACACTTTCTTCGGAAAAACAACCAAAATCTTCCACATCAATACCTTTGCTTTTTAAAAATTCTTTTAAAAATTCTTTTGTTTTATAACCTGCATGGTCGCATGCAATAGCAACTTTTTTATAATTCATCTTATCAAATTTTAATTACTGTTTGTGTATTCACGAAAGTAATGGATTTTAAATTAAAGACAAGAAAATTAATACCGAAAACACACATAAATTTGTTTGTTTCTAAAAAAGAATTTTTCTTTAGTAAATTCTTTTTCCCATTTTTGCGCAAAATTAGAGAGACCGACAAAATTTTAGAAAATATAAAATGGAAATCTTAGAAAAAATAAATCAACTCCGTAAAGAAAAAAATGCGGTGATATTGGCACATTATTATGTACGTAGTGAAATTCAGGATATTGCTGATTTTGTAGGAGATAGTTTAGCCTTATCGCAAGAAGCTGCCAAGACCGATGCCGATATAATTGTATTTTCAGGAGTACATTTTATGGCAGAAACGGCTAAAATTCTTTCGCCCGATAAAAAAGTTTTACTACCGGATTTAGAAGCCGGTTGTTCATTAGCCGATTCCGCTCCGGCTGATGAATTTGAAAAGTTTGTTAAGGAACATCCGGAACATCTCGTAATCACTTATGTAAATACCACAGCAGAAATTAAAGCATTAAGCGATATCACTTGCACCTCGTCAAATGCGAAACAAATTGTTGAAAGTTTGCCCAAAGAACAAAAAATTATTTTTGCACCGGATAAAAATCTCGGTAATTACATAAATAGTGTTACCGGCAGAAATATGCTTTTATGGGATGGCGAATGTCATGTACACGACCAATTTTCATTAGAAGGTATATTGAAACTTAAAGAGGAACATCCTGAAGCTAAAATTATTGCTCATCCCGAAAGCAGAAAACCCATTTTATTAATTGCCGATCATGTGGGTTCTACTTCTTCATTATTAAAATTTACACAAAATGATGCCGGACAAGAATATATTGTAGTAACCGAATCGGGAATACTGCATGAAATGAAACTGAAAAATCCTGAAAAAACATTTTATATAGCACCCTCAGATAATCCTGAGTGCATGTGTAGTGATTGTAATTTCATGAAATTAAACAGTTTAGAAAAAATTTATAACTGCTTGCTATACGAAACAAATGAAATTAACTTAGATAAAGAAATAAGCGAGAAAGCCAAAAAACCGATTGTACGTATGTTGGAAATCTCGGAAAAATTGGGTTTATAAATTTAAAATTATTAAGTAAAAAACCCGTGATGGAAGATTAAAATATTAAGAATTACAGATATTAAAATAATTTATTATCTTTGTGCTCAAAATCATTGATTTATGCTTTCAAATACTTGCAAATATGCTATCAGAGCGGTTTTATACCTTGCTATAAACGAAGATGGCAAAAAAATAGGTATCAAACGCATTTCGGAAGATTTGGAAATGCCTACCCCTTTTCTTGGTAAAATTTTACAAGTTTTATCAAAAAATAAATTATTAAATTCAACCAAAGGACCTCATGGTGGTTTTAGTTTGGGTAAAGATGCTCATGATATTAGTTTGCTTGATATTGTTGAAATTATTGACGGTTTAGACTTTTTTCATAATTGCGTTATTGGAGTGCGTATTTGTGAAGACGATCCGGAAAAGAAAAAATTATGTCCGTTTCATAACGAATTAGATCCTTTACGCGATAAATTATACAGTCAATTTAAAGCACTTAGTATCGGACAATTTAGAGACGGAGTAAAAGATATTAACGTTGTTTTAAATCTGTAAAAAGATTTTTATATATATACCATGCAGCAAATGCACCGCTTGTATTTGCCAATATATCCAGTAATTCTAAACTTCGATAAGTAGTTAGGATGTATTGTAAAAATTCCATTAAAATACCATAAAAAATTGAAAAAATTAAGGGAGGCAATTGTTTCCCTTTTGTCTTATATTCACTTAACAAAATAAAGGTAAATAGAACATAAATGCCAATATGAGCAATTTTATCGCTGTACGGAAAAAACAATTCTTTTACCAATTCATTATCATTCAAATTGGCTAAGCTAAGATAAAGAATTAAAGCAGCCCAAATGATACTTTTAAAATATTTTCTTACAAAGTTTTGATTCTTAAATTTATCCATTTTAGCCTATTTCAAATTTTTGCAAAGATAGGCAGAAATTAGTATATTGGTAAATTGTTTAGCTAGTGCCATGTCAAGCATGTTTTAGCCGTACCAAGTTTCGTTCTTTTTGCGTAGAACTTTGTTAAAAATTTTGACCATAACTACTGCTATGCTAAAAATTTTTGCTTTGTTCTACACAAAAATAACTTCAACTTATACGACACAACATACTTGACTTGACACTAGCGGGTAAGTAGAAGCAGAAACTCAATGCAAAGAAAATGAAACCTGCAAAGTAAACTTAAAATCAGAACTAAAAATATAACTACTATGGAGTATAGAATGTCTGCACAAGAACTTATTGAAAAACTTAGAAACAAACACATAAATACTTGGTTTGACCTGAGTTTATTTATTGATCGCTTTCGCGAAGAAAAAAACTTAGATAAAGAATATTTTAAGGGAAGTTTTGAAGATTATAAAAAATATTTGGAAAATTCAGGTATTGCTTTTCTTACTTTTTATTACTCAGTAGATGGAGTAACTATAGAAGTAGAAAAATATGCAAAAATTTTCAGAAATCTTTTTAATACAAAAATTCATTATATAGCCGGAGCATTTTATCCGGAAAGTAAACAATTAATTCATCCTGATACACAAAAATTTGAAATACCCGAATGTAACGGCTTTGACGATTGGAAATTTTACCAAGATTTTTTTCATACTAAGTTAGAACGCGGAGGCGAACGCTATAACAGCCTGATTATAGAGTTTTGGCAAGAGGTGCTTGGTATTGTTGAAAAATTAGCAAATTACATAGAGCAAAACAATATAGCTATGTTGTACTTACTGAATGTTTGCTCCAATCCGGGTAATGTTTCTTATTGTTTGGCAAATATTTTAGTATCTGAGTTTATGGGTATTCCGGTTATTAATAACAGCCACGATTTTTATTGGGAAGGAGGGAACAGTGAAGTAGATAAACGTATAAAACATTTGCCCGACGGACCGCGCGATTTCTTTTTTACAAACAGTCATATAGGTGAGTTTTTTACCTTATTGGAAAATTTATTTCCTTGGCAATCAAAAATTTGGATGAGTATTCAAATTAACCGCCAGCAATCGGAACATGTGATTAACATTAACGGACATAATCCGGCAAATGTTTTGGAAATAGGTACTGCCGTTGATTTAGATAAATACTCAAACAATACCAAACGCAAAAAACTGGAAACTTTAGTACAATTTGAAAAGGTATTTAGCAAAAACAGCAAGCGATTAGTAGCCTATTCGGTTGATGGAGTAATTGAAAATGAGTTGGTTGATATGGAAGACCCCCACCCTATCTTATTGGGAAATAAAACTAAAGTTTTCAAAAATTTTGTAGATGAAAATATTATTTTTTTGCAGCCCACACGTATTGTATCACGTAAGCGGATAGAAGTAGGCTTTCGATTGGTTAAAGAATTATTCGAATCGAAACGCTTTTTAAATAAATTTCAAGAATCGCCTAATTTAAAACTTACTATATTAGTAACCGGACCTATTCCCCCGGGACAAAACAATTATTTCATCAAATTAATAAAACGATTTAAAGAACTTTTGGATTCTTTTCCTGAAGAAAAAGCCGATTTAATTCACTTGGGCTTTATGTTTAGCGAATTTGATAAAAAATCATTTAAAAAACATTTTCCTTTACCCATTGGTATTCCCGAATTATACAACATAGCCTCATTAATATTATTACCGAGTAAAACAGAGGGTAGGGGACTGCCTATTATTGAAGCGGCAGCAAGCGGTGTACCTATTTTTTGCAGAAGATATTATCCTGAAAATGTTTATTCTGAGGTAATTGGCGAACATTTGCCCGAAGAAGACCGCTTAAAAGTAATTGAATACGACGGCAAAAAAATAACGGCTCAACATGTTGAAATGATAACGCAACGTGTATTTTTTGCACATAAATACCGGCGCGAAATTCGACATAACAAAGAAGTGGTACAAAAACGATACAGTATTCCTGCTTTAAGCGATAATTTATTAAAAATTGTTCATCGTTTGTATCATCAATTATTAAATCCGGATAGTACTCTTGAATATGTTAAAAAATCATTAAAATATTATAAAAAAATTAATGAACAAGATGCTTCTCTGGTTGCAAAATTAGTCAATACAGACAACCGATATTTTTTACAAGGATATGGTAACCTGACCTTTATGTTATATCTGAAATCTTTGATTGACCCCTCGTATTTTAGAGTAG
Source organism: Bacteroidales bacterium (assembly GCA_021647685.1). GTDB lineage: Bacteria > Bacteroidota > Bacteroidia > Bacteroidales > NBLH01 > NBLH01. Next base: position 16,399 of record JAKIUH010000003.1, on the reverse strand, counting down.
AAGAACAACGCATCCGCGGACGCATTATGGAATTTGCACGTAATTTAGTGAATACCGATTTGGAACATCAAGAAGTTGAAAAAGAAAAAATATGTAAATTCTATAATGCAGTGGATATGATGTTCAAGTATCATGAAGGAGAACAGCCAATAAGACACGATCACTCATTTTCTTATCGCCACCGGAACAAAAATTATTATCCTTATCAGGATTATACTTTTCAAGAACTTACCGGATTAATAAACATGATGCATCGTGATTTAATTCAACCGGATTATCATATACGCATTGATACCAGTTCACATTTTTTTACGAATTGGGATTTAGCCGTTTCGCAAATTACATCATCGTATAAAATTGAGATTGATAACCGGAAATTTTTACGCGACCGCTTGCGCGAAAATGTACCCATTGCATATTTTCCGGGCAAATATATTTCGTATGAATTAGAACTTTTTGCGTTGCAATCCATCCGATATAAATTAAAGATACCTGTTGCAGAACCACTTACACACGAACATTTTAAAAACCGTACGATTAAACTATCACCGGTTTATATTTTTGGTTTGGAAGATTCATTGGTAGGTTGGTCACGAGTGGACGAAATTAAACGCTATATTTTTGAAGGAGAAGAAAAAGATTTACGCATTTTATACGAAGAAGGTTTGCTTAAAATTGTACCTACCAAACAATTCTCGGTAGGCTTAAATATCAAACAGTTAGGAAATGAAGCTTTAAAAGTTTTAATAAAAATAAAAAACGAAAACGGATTTATTATTACCACAAGAAGTAATTCGGCACTGATGACCGATATTTTAGATATTGATAAATTTCATATAGGTTCGGTACGTACCGAGATAGCTGCTAATATAATGGGGATTCCTAAAGGAAGCGGATATATACAATACGTGCCGGCAGGTGTACGCACATGCTTGGCTTATCCCACGCCTGTACAAACCGCCAAAGATTTTGCCGATGCGCTTAACGGAGATTTGTTTATGTATTTAAGCAATGAATTTGGCGAAAAGAAAATTATGGAATTTATTCGTGAAGATGCTTTAAGCAACGGAAATCCGATAAAAAAAGTTTTACGGAAAATAAAACAAAAAGCCGGGAAGCAAGATTTTATAGAACATAATCAATTATCGGGCATACATGCCGATGGTTTGCCCTATAGCGGTGCTTATGCAAAAATTAAGACACAAAATGGTACCGGTTTTAAATTTGCCATTTTATCAAGCAAAAGCGGAACCAAAACAGTTACCCGTTTTATTCATGATTTTAGCAAACACAAAGAAATAAAAGTACGTGTGGGTTGGAATGGAGGTTATATTTTAAATCCTGAATTGGTTGGTAAATTAGGTTTATCCGAAGATTTTATCGGTTCACCCTTGGGTTTAATCATCAGCAACGGAAAAGTGCTGTCACCGCCTTTATTTAATAAAGCCGCACTTTTGATTGATAAAAATTCAAAACCCGATATTCAATTAGTGAGTTCTTCAAAAGGATTCAGACTGGGTATTGGTAATAAAAAATTTGAATTAACAAATAAACATTACAATCTTAAAAATCCTAAAGACATAGAAAAAGCAGATGTTTGTTTTTACGATTTACTCTTTGATGAAAATGAATTTTATTCAAAAGACAGAATTGTATTGCGATTATCGGGTAATAAAATAATTGAAATTATTGATAATGAAGAAAATACAGAGTTGTATCCGGTAGGTTTAAGCATTTCATTCAGTAAAAATGCTTTTCCGGAGAATATAGAAATAGGAAGGGAGTTGGAGTTTTATTTTAATGAATTTAAAAATATTATTCAGGCAGTAGAAGCCGGTCCTTTATTATTAAACGAGGGTGAAACCGCCATAAATATGGAACTGGAAGGCTGGAAAAGCCAAAATTCAATTAAAACACAAGCGGCACGTTTGGATTATACTGATATGCGCGGACCAAAAATTGCCGTAGGAATTGATAAAGAAGATAATATTTTTGTATTAACCATTAACGGACGCATACGTGAATCGGTAGGGGCTACGCATACAGATATGGCTACTATTTTGAAAAAATACGGTATGATTAAAGCTATGGGTTTTGATCCGGGAGGCAGTAGCACATTAGTGGTTGACGGTGAAACTTTAAATATATCGCCTTATAATAAAAATTACGAAGAAAATATTTATGCATTGCCGCCGGAACCCCGAGCTGTTGCTAATGCTGTATTAATTTATGAATGATAATTAGCTGTTTGTAACGGACATAGTCTGCGGATTGAGGGGGTTCCTTAATTCCGCTTTGCGGATTTAAGAATTTTATAAACGTTTTGAACTCAGGTGGAGAATCTAAAGTTTTGGATTAAAAATGCTGTTAATTAAAAGCAATTGAATAAGTATAATATTCTGATAACAAACAATATACAAATTATATGTTTTTTTATAAAAAAGTGAACATAATTGTTAATAAGTGTTAAAAAAAATCAAAAAGTAAATTTTGAAATCTAAAAAATAGAATTGTATATAAAGATTTTTTAAAAATAAAAATGAATTTTTCAGATTTAAGCATCAATTTTTTAACATCAAATAAACAGATTTTAACATTAAAATTTAGAGTAATTTTTCACATAAATCTTTTCAAAAAGGATATTAACAAATGTTTATAAAATCTGTAAAATTCAGAATATTAAAAATTTCGGTTTTTATTATTTGTTCATAATGTCTTAATGATTTCTTAATATTGAGAAAAGCAAATATTTGATGAAAAAAATAGTAACAGTATGAACAGGATATAATCATAATCATTAATTATTTATTAAAATTTAATATATATTATTTATTATATGTTTAAGACTTTATTCTTATTTTGCTTTAATTCCAATTTTTCATTTGTACTTTTGTTCCATGGATTTTGGAATTTATGTACATATTCCCTTTTGTAAGCAATTTTGCTATTATTGCGATTTTTATAAATCGGCTAATTATCGTTTTGTGCCAGATTTTGTTGATGCAGTTGAAAAAGAAATTGATTTTTATCAAAGAAAAATTGATTCTAAGGATAATTTTTTTGCTTTTCAGCAAGATTCGTATGATATAAATGTTCGTAGTATTTATTTCGGTGGTGGCACTCCTTCTTCAGTTTCTTTAACTTATTTAGAGCGTATTATCAATAAAATACGTGCTAATTTTTCTTTTAAGCATTCTTCTTTTAATGATTTGGAGATTACGATTGAAGTAAATCCGGAAGATGCCGATTTATCTTTTTATAATGAACTACGTTCCATTGGTTTTAATCGTTTGAGTATTGGTATTCAGTCATTTAATAATCTAATAAATAAATTTTTACATCGCAGGCATGATACTAAGAGTTCTATAAAAAGTTTTGAAAATGCAAGAAAAGCTGGTTTTAATAATATTAGTATTGATTTGATTTACGGAATACCGGGGCAATCTTTACTTGATTTTGAATTTGATTTAGATATTTTTTTTCATTATAAATTAGAGCATTTATCTGCTTATCATCTTAGTATTGAAGATAATACTGAATTTGGAAGACGAAAGAAAAAAAAACTAATAACAGAGCTTGATGAAAATTTTAGCAATGAATTTTATCAATTATTGATTGATAAGATGCGGAAAAATTCTTACGAGCATTATGAAATATCTAATTTTTCTTTATCCGGATTTAAATCACAACATAATTCCTCTTATTGGACAGGTCAAGCTTATTTAGGAATTGGACCTTCTGCTCATTCATATAGTGGTCAAAATTGTCGTAGGGTTAATATAGCTTCCGTTAAAGATTATAATCATTGCCTTAATAATAATTTACCCTTTTATGAAACTGAAATTGTTGATTTTTATAACCAGTATAATGAGTTTATTATAAATCGTTTACGTACTAATGAAGGTTTTGTTTTAGAAGAGCTTAAAAAGCATTTACTAAGTCAGGATTTGGTTCATAATTTAAGAGAAAATATTTTTCTGACTTTAAACAAGATATTTGGGATAATATTGTCCGTCATTATTATTCAAAGCTTGATCATTTAAAAAAACATTACTTTGATGCTTTTAAGAGTTTTGAACCTGCTTTAAATTTAAAAGAAAATTATTATTTAATTTCTGACTATTATATTGAAAAACTAATTTTAAATCCTGAAGATTATTACAATGATACTTTCCATCGGCTTATTTAGTATTATTTATTTTATTTTTGCTTACGGTTTATGGTTTTTATTTCCACGATTTGTGCAAATACGTTTTAGTCGCATACCACAAATAAAATTTGTGAGCCTATTTTATCAAATTTTTTATATTTTATTTTTGATTTATAGTTTTTTTGTTTTTTTTAAACTCGATTATTGGTTTTATATCGGTTTATTTTTTTATTTGGCAGGATTGTTTGTTTATATTTCTGCTATTTATTATTTTGCCATCAATGAGCTTGATAAACCGGTTACAGGTGGTATTTATAAATTGTTTAAGCATCCTGTTTATGTTGGATTTTCTTTGATTACCTTAGGAATGGCTATCTGTGGAAAATCTATACTTTTGTTGGGTTTATCTTTTCTTCTTAGTATTTTGTCTTATATTGTTTCTAAATATGAAGAAAAGGAATGTATTAAATTATACGGTAGTGAATACGAACGCTATCAAAAATCTTTTAAACGACTGTAAATTAATCTAAAATGGATATTAAATTAGAAGGTTTTGTAGAAAGTAATGCAAATTATATGCGTACAGCTCTTAATTTACGTTACGAAATATTTACCGAAGAGTTTGGTATTGATAAATATTATGAGTTTGATGGTTTGGATACGGATGCTACCCATTATTTAATATTTGTTGATATGCTGCCGATTGGCGTGGCACGTTGGCGTAAAGTAAATAATGAATTATTTATCGATCGTTTTGGTATTCATAAACATTACCGAAATAGAGGCTTTGCTTTTTTGTTTCTTAAATATATAGTGGCAGAGTTAATACCTTCTAAATTACCTATCTACTTACTTGGATTTCCTACCAATAAAAATTTTCATGATTTTGTGGGCTTCACCGAAATTGTTGAGGAAATGGAACAAGGCGGTATTACTTTTATTAAACTAAAATACAATTACAAAGAATCTTATGGCTAATCCTATTAAGAGCCTTATTGGACAAACTGCCGTTTATGGTGTAAGTAGTATCTTAGGTCGTTTTATTAATTATTTGTTGGTTCCTCTTTATACCTACGTTTTTCTTAAATATGAATATGGTATAGTTACTGAATTAACTGCTTATGTTGGTTTTTTGCTTATTGTTCTTACTTACGGAATGGAAACCGGATTGTTCCGCTATAGTCAACAAAAGGATTTTACCAAGCAGCAGGTTTATTCTACTGTGAGTACCAGTGTTCTTGCTACCACTTTAATTTTTATCATTTTTGTATTTTTATTTTATGATAATATTGCACAATTACTGGATTATACAAATCATCCTGAGTATATTTTAATGCTTGGAGTAACGGTAGGAATTGATGCTTTTTCTGCCATACCTTTTGCCGAATTGCGTATTCAAAATAAGGCTAAACGTTTTGCTATTATAAAGTTAAGCAATATTGGCTTAAATGTTGGATTTAATTTATTTTTTATTGTTTTGTGTCCAAAGTTTTGTGGAGAAAATAATTTTATTTATTCTTTGTTTTATCATCGTTTAGATGTTGGTTATATATTTATTTCTTATCTATTAGCATCGTTTATCACTTTATTTTTACTTCTGCCCGAAATTCGTATGGCTTTTGTTCACTATCAATTTTCAGCTAGTTTGCTTAAGAAAATTTTAAAATATTCTTTGCCTTTAATGCTTGCCGGATTAGCCGGAATGACCACTGATACTTTAGACCGTATTCTGTTAAAATATTTAATTGTTGTACCTGAGGGTGTTGCTAATGCACATCAATATATCATGGGACAAATTGGGGTTTATGGTGCAAATGCTAAAATTGCCATTTTAATGGTTTTATTTATACAAGCGTTCAGGTATGCTGCAGAACCTTTCTTTTTTAATTATTCCGATAAGTCTGATGCCAAAGAGCTTTATGCTCTTGTGATGAAATATTTTGTTATATTCGGTTTGCTTGTTTTTGTTGGAATTACCTTGCTTATTGATATTGTTAAATATTTTATAGGTGAATCTTATAGAGAGGGTTTAGTGGTTGTCCCCATTTTATTAATCTCAAAATTATTGTTTGGTATTGTTTTTAATTTATCTATATGGTATAAACTTACCAATAAAACAAAATATGGTGCGTATCTTGCTTTTACCGGTGCTTTGGTAAGTATATCCTTAAATTTTATTTTAATTCCTTATTTCGGCTATTATGGTGCTGCATGGTCTTCTATAGGCTCTTATTCTGTTATGGTCTTATTATCATTTTTTCTTAGTCGTAAATATTATAAAATTAATTATGATATAAAAAATATTTCGCTTTATTTTATGCTTGCTTTAGTAATTTATTTTATTAACCTTTACATCAAGCAAGTATTTGATTTATACCTTGTTATTAATGTTTTAATGATAATCTCTTTCTTATTTTTTATATATAAAAGAGAAGGTTTTTTATTGAGCAATTGGTTTAAAAGAAATTAGCGGAAGGTTTAGTTGTGAAAAGATTAAATTGTAGAGTAGTTGATAGTTAATAGTTTAATTGTATTTTATTATGATTGTTAAAGTTGTTAATAATTCTTTTTTTGATTTACCTGAATATCAGACTATTGGTTCATCCGGTTTGGATTTACGTGCCAATATTCAATCGGATATTGTTTTAAAACCTTTAGAAAGGGTTCTTGTACCTACCGGTTTGTATGTTTCTATACCCTTGGGGTATGAAGCCCAAATTAGACCGCGTAGTGGATTGGCTTATAAACACGGTATTACTGTTTTGAATACTCCGGGTACTATAGATGCTGATTATCGAGGTGAAATAAAAGTTATTTTGGTAAATTTGTCGAATCAGGATTTTACTATTTCAAAATGAGATCGAATTTGTCAAATGGTTTTTGCTAAGCTTATACAAATCCGGTGGCAAATAGTTTCTAATTTAGATGATACTGATAGGGGAGAGGGTGGTTTTGGACATACCGGAAACTTATAGTTTTATAGTTTATTGCTTGAAAAGTTTATAGTTTAATAATTGTGATTGATTTATTTCTTATCTATTTATTCTATAGCTGTACTGTTTTTATCTTTACATATAAAGGAAATTGAAATATTTATTTTTCATATTATTTTTTGTTTTTTCTCTAAATTCTTTTTCACAAAAAGGAAAAAAAAATTTAGAGTATAAGTTTACTTACTTGTATTCTGATGCTTTAAAATATAAATTTGATCAGAATTATGATGCTGCTTTAGAATTGTTTAACGAATGCTTAAAATATAAACCCAACAGTTCGGCAACTTTGTATCAAATGTCTTTAATTTATGCTCATAATAAAGAATATCAGACTGCTACTGATTTTATAAACCGTGCCTTAAATTTAGTACCCTATAATGAGTGGTATTTGTTACTAAAAGCAGAATTAGCTGCTCAAATGGATGACAATAAAGCCTTTGTCCGTGTTTATAAAAATCTTTATAAATACTTTCCTGAAAATCCTGAATATGCCTATAAATTAGCTGTTATTGATTATAAACAAGAAAATTATAATGAGGCTCTAGATATTTTAAATGATATAGAAAGGGAACAGGGTGTTGTTGAAAATATATCCTTTTTAAAAAATAATATTTATTATCAAATAAAGCGTTATGATTTATTATTGGATGAATTAAAAAAACTAGTTGCCGTATTTCCCGATAGTGTAAAATATATTGATATGCTTGCTAAGTATTATCTTTCTATGCGGCAAACAAATAAAGCATTGGATATTTACCAGCAAGCTCTTTTAAAGTTTCCCGACAATAGGCGTTTATCTTTTGGTCTGGCTCAATTATACGGTAATATGAAAAATTATTCCGAAGGCTACACTTTTCTAATAAGGGGTATAGGAGCATCAGGTATTAAGTTAGATGAAATTTCTGGGGTGTGTCAAAATTATTTGAATAGTCGTGAAATTTCTAGTAATAAAAAGAAAGATATTTACAATAGGCTTATACTTGCTTATCCAAATCAATTGTCATTTCAAACTGAATTTATTAATTACTTGTTACACGAAAAAGAATTTGAATTAGCTGAACAAAGAATTAAGCAAATTTTAAACACAAATCCAGATAATTTTGATTTATGGATTGCTTTAATGGATATTTATGCTTCTCAAAAACTGTTTAAGTTACTACAGCATTCTGCGCAAGAGGCATTGACGTATTTTCCTAATCAAGCTTTAATTTATTTTTATTCGGGTTATGCTGATTTTTTTCTAAAAAATTTTAAATCTTCAATAGCATCATTAAATACCGGTCTTGACTATATTGTCGATAATGAAGATATTAAGTTACAGTTTTATCAATACTTAGCCGAGGCTTATCATGCGGTTGACGATTCTTTAAATTCAGATAAATATTTTGATAAGTACTTGAGTTTAAATAGGCATAATCCATTGGTTATGAATAATTATGCTTACTATCTTAGTGAAAAAAGTCGAGATTTAGAGAAAGCTTTATATTTTGCTGAAAGGGCTATAGAAATTGAGCCCTTTAATCCGTCGTTTTTAGATACTTATGCATGGATATTATATCTTAAAAAATCTTATAAGGATGCTCTTTTTAATATTGAGAAAGCATATAAATATGGTGGATATGATAATGCTCTGATTTGTGAACATTATGCTTATATATTGTTAAAAAATGATCAAGTTGATAAAGCTAAGGAAATGATTATTCATTCTTTAAAATTGAATCCCGATAATTTTCGATTAAAGGATTTACTGGACCGCTTGGAATAGTTTGTCTGTTTTGATTTTTTCGGTTTTATTGTAAAAAGTGGTCTCTTGTATTTGTTTATTCATTTTTATGTCATATATACTTTTAAAAAATCATACATATTTGACATTTATTTTTATTTTTGTACTTATATATTAATGCATTTGAAATGAAATTAGTTAAATTTATTAGTATTGTATTATTAATCAGTATTTTAGCAATCTCTTGCAAAACTACCAAAAACTTAAGAAAAGAGCAGGCTTCTAAGCTGTCAGCAGTGTATGATAGCATTTCTATGAATTATTTTGATTATAGAACATTGTATATAAAATCATCCGTTAAATATAAAAAAGACAAGAAATCCTTAAAATTAAAAACCTCTATTAAAATATTGAAAGACAGTTTGATAATTGCATCTTTAAGTCCCGGTTTGGGAATTGAAGCCGCACGAATTAAATTTACGAAGGATAGTGTTTTTATAATGGATAGGCTATCTTCGCATCTCACAAAAACTGCTTATAAGTATTTAGCCGATTCATTAAATATATCGGTTGACTACGCGGATATACAAAATATTTTGACTAATCGCTTATTTATTTATCCGAAGGATAAAACTATGGATTTAAAAATTCAGTTTGTAAATAATTATATTTTTAAAAAGCAAATCAGCGATATTGAAGTTTACCGGAAAACTTTGAGTAATATTGAACAGTTAATCGTTATTGATCCAAATGATTATCACATTAAGGAATCAAAGGTTAACGAAATTGACAATAAGCGTTTTATGACTATTAAATTTCTTGGATTATTTTCTGATGAATTTAATAATTTACCTAAATCCATTTCAATTCTTAGTTTTTCCGATAACAAATATACAAATATTAATATTGATTATTTAAAAGTTCAAAAGGATAAGGAGCTTCGCTTTTCGTTTAAGATACCTTCTAAGTATGATGTAAGTGTTTATTAATGAATAAAATAATTTTTATATTGATTTTTATTTTATTAAGGCTGAGCTATTTGAATGCTCAAAGTCTTAATTATTATCAAAAAATTAAAGATAAAAATAAAACTTCGATTAATTATTCAAAGAATATTCTCCAAGATTTAAAAAAGGACAATAAAAATAAACTCGATCAATTATATTTAATTCAAAATGAATTAAATAAGCGGAAATCTACAATTACGGTTATTAACCAAGAGTTAAGTTTAATTTCAAACGATATATCTCGTAAACGTGAACAATTAAAGGAACTTTATTATCAGTTGGAAATTGAAAAAAATGAATATTCCAAACTTATTTATTATGCCTATTTGAATTTATCGGTTCAAGACAGATTGATGTATATTCTTTCAGCCAATTCTTTTAATCAGGCTTATAAAAGGGTTATCTACTTAAAACAACTAACCGATTATCGCAAATCTAAATATATTACTATTTCGTCTTCTATTACAAAAATTGACTCGTCCATTATTTCTTTAAATCAATTGGAAAATGAAAAGAAATCTTTGGTTAATGAAAAAATTTCTGAACGCGATTCGCTATATCAAATCAAACGGCAGTTAAATTTAGCTATAAATGATTTACGGAAAGAGATTTCTAAAATAGAGCAAATAGAACAAAAAAACAGGTCTGCAAAACAGGCGATTTCAAATTCGGTAGGCAAAGAAATTTCCAAGAGTATATCCAAAACAAATTCTACAAGCAAATCTCAGGGACTTAAAACCGGAAAAATTACAGGTGCAGATTTTGCAAAATATAGAAGACAACATATTTGGCCCTTGAAGAATTTTGTTTTACTTCATAAATTTGGAAATTATCACCATTCGGTATTGACCAATATTGTTGTTAAAAATGATGGTGTTGAATTAGGAGCTAAACCGGGTTCAAACGTATATGCTATTTATAAAGGTTTAGTTGTTAACATTATTGCTATACCCGGAGTAGGTCAGTCTATTATTATCCGACATGGTGATTATTACTCCGTTTACTCTAAATTAGGAAATGTTTATGTTAAAAAAGGACAAAATGTATCTCGCGGTCAACGTATTGCTCAACTTAGAACCAATCAAAAATTAGAGAAAATGTCTTTTCAGATTTGGAAAGGTAAAGAAAAATTAAATCCTCAAAAATGGCTTAAAAGATTTTAAAATTTTTTATAGCCTTCTGTTTTATTTGCATTATTTTCTTTGTATTTATTAATCGATAATTTGTATATTTGATTAATTTAGCAATTAAACTTCTCTTTTATATATTCGTTTTTGCATTTTTCCAAATTATTCCTTATTTTATACTTTTTTAATTGGTACTTTTGTTTTTGATTTTTAATCATGAATAATTCGTATCAAATATTAATTCGTAAGCTTGATAACTTTATTAAGCAATATTACTTATATGAAATTCTTAAAGGAATTTTTATAAGTGCATCCGTTTTATTTTTTGTTTGGTTGTTTGAATCCTTAATTGAGTATTACAATTATACTTCCATTCATTTTCGTACTTTTTTATTTTTCGGTTCGCTTTTTATTATCGGTTTACTTTTTCTTTATTTTATTGTTCGTCCTGTTTTGGCATTATATAAAATTGGTAAATTTATAGACCGTAGGCAAGCATCATTTATTATTACGCGTCATTTTCCGCATGTAGCTGATAGGTTATTGAATACTCTTGAGCTTGGTCAAACTTTAGAATCGAATCTTAATAATGAACTTTTGCTTGCAAGTATTGAACAACGAACCCGAGAATTAAATCCTTTACCTTTTAAAATTGCTTTACCCGTAGAATCTTTAAAAAAATCTTTTTATTATTTTCTTACCGGATTTGTGATTATACTTACTGTTTTTATTTTTTCTCCTTATGTTTTAAGTGAGGGTACTTCCAGAATTATTAACTATAATACGGTGTATGAAAAACCTGCACCTTTTCAATTTAAATTTATTAATTATAAAAATTTCCTTAAAAGAGGTGATTTATTGCCGGTACAATTAATTATTGAGGGTGAATATATTCCTGATAAAGTTTATATTTCAATTGGTAATAATTTATTTTTAATGAATAGAGACCAGCATCAGAAAAATAAATTTTACTTTGATATAAAAAATTTGAATAATGATATTAATATCTATTTCAGTGCTGATAATTATCTATCAAAATCTTACCCTATTAAAGTATTGGCAGCTCCTGTTTTGAAAAACTTTCTGGTTGAAGTTTTTCCTCCTTTATATACCGGAATTCCTAAATTTAGTTTAAAAAATTCCGGTGATTTAAATATTCCTTTTGGTTCAAAAGTTAAATGGACTTTTGCTTCAAATTATACCGATTCTGTTTTTATAATTTTTGATTCCTTGCAAAATGCTTGCAATCGGGTAGGGGACCAATTTGTTTATGAGAATAGGTTTTTAAAGTCTTCTGAATATTCTTTAAAATTTAGTAATCGTTTTTTTTCACTGAAGAATAATCTTAACTATCAAATTTCAATTATTCCTGATTTATTTCCCGAAATTAATGTTCAGTTGGTTGAGGATTCGCTTCATTTTTCTTCTTTTTACTATATGTTAAACGTTATTGATGATTATGGTTTTACAAAATTACGATTTAATTATAGACTTATTAGTGCAATAGATACTTCTTCCTTTATTTCTTTACCGGTACAAATTGTAAAGAATTTGAAAAATCAAGATGTTTTTTATTATTTTGATTTTTCCAAAATCCAAATTCCTCTTTCAGAAGCTTCAATAGAGTATTATTTTGAAATTTTTGATAATGATTATATTTCAGGATATAAATCTACCCGCAGTTCAATATTTGTTTATAAGCCTTTGTCTTTTGATGAACAAAGAGATAAAATTGATGAATTTAGTAAAGGAACTGAATCATATATAGAGCAATCAAAAAAATTGGTTTCTGAGATAAATAAAGATATTAAAGAATTTCGCCGTAAGGAATTAAATAATGAATTAAGTGAATGGGAAAAGAAAAATTTTATTAAAACCGTTAATCAGAAACAACAGGAATTAGATAATTTAATTGAAAAAATTAAGAAAGAAAATCAAAAGAAAAATAATTTGGATAATCAAATTTATCAAAACAATAAAGATATTTTAGAAAAACAAAAACAGATACAAAATATATTGGATCAGTTAATGGATGAGGAATTAAAACAATTGTTAAAAGAATTGGAAGAATTGCAAAATAAGTTTGATGAAAATAAGTTTGAAAAACTTCGTCAAAAATTAGATTTGTCTTATGAAGATTTAGATAAAAATTTAGATAAAACTTTAGAACTTTTAAAACGCTATCAAGTTGAAGAAAAAGTTCAACATTTATCCGATGATTTAGCTAAATTGGCTAAAAAACAAGAATCTTTAAGAAATAAAGATTACAAAAAATCTGAGACTGATCGTAAAAAAGTTGAACAAAAAAGTATTCAAAATTCTTTAGATCGACTTAAAAAGGACTTTGAGGAAACTTTACAAAAAAATTCAGAATTAAAAAGTCCATATCAAATGCAAAATATGGAGAAAGACTTTGATGAAATACAGCAAATGTTAGATAATATTCAGCAGGAAATCGGAAAAAAATCCAATAAAAAAATTAAACATCAACAGCAAGATGCATCTAAAAAAATGAAGGATTTATCAAAAAAGATGGAGGATATGCTTAATGATATGAATAGCATGTCGATGAATATGAATATGGAAGATTTAAGACAAATTATTGAAAATTTAAATCAGTTTTCTTTTGCACAAGAAGATATTTATCGTAAACTGCAGCCCACTTATGCTACAGATCCTTTGTATAATCAATTAATTACTGAACAAAATAAATTACATAATGATTTTGGTATTATTAAAGATTCTTTAAATTCATTAGCCAGTCGTATTATACAAATGAATCAGTTGATTAATAAAGAATTAAAAAATATTGATTATTCTATGCAAACCGCCTTAAAGGAATTTGAACAATTACATAGGCGTGCGGTTATGCGTCAACAAAGAAGCATTATGAATTCTACCAATATTTTAGCTTTATATTTAGATGAATTAAGTGATCAATTACAAAAACAAATGTCGCAAAGTGGTTCCGGGAAAGGTAAAAAGCCTATTCCCAAGAATGCTATGCAACAATTAAAGCAGCAGCAACAGAATCTGAAACAACAGTTGGAACAATTATTGGATGAATTAAAGAAATCAGGAGGAAAGAAAACCGGAAAAGTGGATGAACAAATTGTTAAGACTTTAGCAGAGCAGGAAATTTTTAATAAGATGCTTAATGATTTACAAAATTCTGAAGGAATAAGTCCCGAAGGAATGAAACAATTAAAACAAATAAAACAAATATCAGATAAGAATATTAATGATTTAATTAATAAAAATATTAGTCAAGAGCTTATTCGCAGAAATCAACAGATTAAAACAAGGCTTTTAAAAGCAGAAAATGCTGAACGAAAACGCGAAAAAGATAAAAAAAGGGAATCTAAGGAAGGTAAAAAGATTCAAAGGGATTTTCCCGATGAAATTCAACAATTTTTAAAACAAAAATCAAAGTACAATGAAACTTTACAAAAATATAATTTAAATTTGAATTTATATTATAAAAATTTGAGTAAAGAGTACTATCAACGTATAAAATAACATTTTGTTTAACATAAATTTACTTTATGGAAGGCGCAATTAAAATACCTTCGGATATGAGCAATATCTATCGAGCTGAACGATTGGTAGATTCTATATCTGAAAAATTGAATATAGGTGATGAGCAATACGGAAATATTCTGGTTTGCATTGTTGAGGCAGTTAGTAATGCTATTCAACATGGAAATCAAAACGATGTTACTAAAATCGTTTATTTATCTTATTCGTACTATCAAAATAAGTTGAATTTTATCATTGAAGATGAGGGAAACGGATTTGATTTAGATAATGTTCCTGATCCTACTTTGCCTGAAAATGTTGAGAATATTAAGGGGCGAGGTATTTTTTTAATAAGACATTTATCGGATGAAATAAAGTTTGAAAATAAAGGTTCTAAACTGTATATTACTTTTTATATTGATTAGTATGAACATTCTTTTTTTTTATGAAGATATTGAGCACTTTGATTTTGGCTCTGAATCCTGTAAAAATTGGATTTTAAAATGTATTGATAATTATAATAAAGTAGCCGGTGATTTAAACTTTATATTCACTTCTGATAATTATTTAGTGGAAATTAATAAACAATATTTAAATCATGATTATTATACTGATATAATTACTTTTGATTATTGTGTAGAAAATACAATAAGTGGTGATATTTATATTTCTGTTGATCGAGTTAGGGAAAATGCAATAGAATATAAACAGACTTTTAATCAAGAATTGCACAGGGTTATTATTCATGGGGTATTGCATTTATTAGGTTTAAATGATCATTCTGAAAGTGATAAATTAACGATGCGTCAGGCTGAAAATAACTGTTTAAAAATTATTAATTTATTAGAAAGATAGGATAGAGGAGATGGAATTTAATTATGATGTTATAGTAGTGGGTGGCGGTCATGCCGGTTGCGAAGCTGCAACTGCGGCAGCCAATCTTGGTTCTAAGACTTTGCTCATTAGTATGGATATGGCAAAGTTTGCGCAAATGTCTTGCAATCCGGCTGTTGGTGGTATTGCTAAAGGACAAATTGTTCGCGAAATTGATGCCCTTGGAGGTTGGATGGGAATTGTTACTGATAGAACCAGTATTCAATTTCGTATGTTAAACAAAAGTAAAGGACCGGCTATGTGGAGTCCTAGAGCTCAAAGTGACCGTATGAAATTTTCTGATGAATGGCGAAAAATTTTAGAAAACACAGATAATTTGAATTTATGGCAAGATTTAGTTACATCCTTGCTTATAGAGAATAGCACCGTTAAAGGTGTACAGACAAGATTAGGAGTTAAATTTTATTCAAAAACTGTTGTTTTAACAAATGGTACTTTTTTAAATGGGGTTATACATATTGGTGATACTCAGGTTGGAGGTGGACGTATGGCAGAACCTGCTTCAAAAGGAATAACAGAACAATTGGTATCGCTCGGTTTTGTTGCCGGACGCATGAAAACCGGTACACCACCCAGATTAGACGGACGAAGTATTGATTTTTCGCTTATGCAGGAGCAGTTAGGGGATGAAATTCCTTCTTCTTTTTCATATTTGAAACAAGATAATTCTTTAAAACAAAGGAGCTGTTATATTACCTATACCAATCAAGATGTACATAAGTCCTTGCGTAAAGGTTTTGAATTTTCCCCTTTATTTAATGGTACTATTCAAGGAGTGGGTCCACGATATTGTCCGAGTATTGAGGATAAGATTGTTACTTTTGCCGATAAAGAAAAGCATCAACTTTTTTTAGAACCTGAAGGTGAGTTTACTCATGAATATTATTTAAACGGTTTTTCCTCTTCCTTACCCTTAGAGGTACAATTAGATGCTTTACGAAAAATTCCCGGATTGGAAAAAGTGAATATTGATCGTCCTGCCTAGG
>JAKIUH010000293.1 GCA_021647685.1 Bacteroidales bacterium | reverse complement strand
CAAATAGAGCAGTGTTTTCTCCGTAGCATGCCATATTAACGAAGATGAATGCATCCTGTATTTCACCCAGTTTTTTATTTTTTATCAACTCCTCAATGTTTTCATCAGATTCAGTTTCATCAAGGCTAAATCCGTCTAAATCATATTCATCAAATACATATTCAACAATAGAATAAGGAGGACCATTATAATTTTGGGGGTTATCCTGATTTAATTGAATTGCTGCGATAGTACGAGTCCCAACATCAGTACACCGCCATTTACCGGTCTCAGTATAAAAGTCTTCTCCTATTTTAAATTCACTTTTTTTCATTTTTTTATTGCCTGAGTTCAATTATAAGTGCATAACTCATTGATTTTCTTGAGTAAGAATTATTCATGCAGGTTTTTTATATTATAGGGGTTGGTAGGACGAAAAAAAGAAAATGGATTTTCGTCTTTTTTACATCCCATGATACCCAGAAACAGGGCTATTATAATAAGTAATCCGCTTTGCTTCATATTTTAAATATTTTGATATTTAGTGATATAAACGAAAAATTCTGTGTGATATTATTCTAAACACAATAACTATTCCAAAGAAATAAAAAACAAAGGTAAGAAAGTTTAAATTAATTATCATAATTTTGGCAAAATGAGGAAATGACACAATACTGTAATGATGAAATGCTATAATGTAACAATCTGCCGAAAAGCAGACAAGTTTTAATAATATTCAATATGCAATAAACATTAAACAATGAAAAAAAAACCAGTAACCAGAACCCAGTAACCAGTAACAATTTAATAATCCGCCGAAGGACGGACAAGTTTTAACAACATTAAACATGCAATAATCAATATTCAACAATAAAAATCAAGAACAATTCAACAATAAAGCAATAATGAACAATCATGTATGAGATACACGAAATAAAAGGACATATTCAATCGATATACCTTATAGTATATAAGGATAAAATTTTACTAATGGATTGTGCTACACGTGCTGATTTAACTAAAATTAAAAATTTTGTTGAAAATAAGTTAAATCGTAAAATGCACGATATTAAACTGGCAGTAGTTTCTCACATGCACCCCGATCATGCAGGTTTAGCTAAAATTTTACAAAGCAAATACAAAATACCGATATTGGCACATCCGGCAGCTACTAAATGGTACAGTGGTTTTGGAGGGAATTTGCAACATATTATTGATGTATTTTTAGCTTGGTATGTTTCTATTAAACAAAAGAATCCTCCACGTAGAATGTGGTATTCTGTTAAATTTAAAATTGATTTTCAGGCAAAACATGGTGAAAAACTTCCTTTTTTTAACGATTGGCAAGCAGTCTTTACCCCCGGACATACTTCCCATGATATTTCTTTGTATCATCCAAAAACAAAAGTAATCTATTTAGGAGATGTATTATTGAAAGTAAAAAACAAATATGTATTGCCTATGCCCGTAACACTTCCGGGCAAAATGCAAAATAGTTTGACAAAGCTGTCACAAATGAAAATAAATAAAGTCATGTTGGCTCATGGCGGAATTATGCAAACAAATAATATTCAAAGCTTCTTAAAGCCAATAAGAAGCACTCTGGATAATCAAAATCAAAAAATGCCGGCATTTATAAGACGAGTTTCCTTTTTTTCACCTTGCATTAAAAATATAGAAAATTGCATTGAAAAGTAATAATAAATATTCATAAAATGTATAATTATATCTATTTTTGTAAATAGTCTAATAAATAGAAACTAAACAAAAAATTGCTTTATGAAAAGATTATTTGTATTAACAACATTACTGATAAGCGCATATTTTTTAAATGCACAAGCTAATTATATGATAATAAACGGTGGGCTGACAAAGCCTATGGGGGATTTTGCAGATAATGATATCCTGAATAACAATGCCGGCTTTGCTACAACAGGGTACAACGTAGGTTTTGAAGTAGGCTTGTTTTTTAACCCGTGGGTAGGAGTTGGCGGTGCTTTTAAATTTAACAACAGCGGGTTTGATAATGATCTAATTAATGAACAACTTAGAATTAAGTATGGAAACATATACGACACTATTTCTTTGGCTTCAGGAAGATATAATATGCAAAATTTTTTAATTGGTCCTTATGGAAAACTGGATATTACCGATAATTTACTAATTATGGGTAAATTTTTCGTAGGTGTATTGTCATTATTCAGACCGGACCAGACACTAAAATGGACAGAGTACGGACAAGAAGAAAAACTATTGTATCAAGAAGGTAGCATGGCTTATTCATTTGCTTGGAATTTAGGAGGAGGAGTTCATGTGCGACTTAGCAACCGGTTGGGTTTAGCATTTATGGCAGATTATATTAGCAGTAAACCTGAATTTATCGAGTTCAATTATGATGAATTAACTACTTTTAGCGAAAAACAAGCGATAAAATATATTAATTATACGATTGGATTAAGTTTTATAATGGATTAATTAGAGTTTGTCTATAAAGTCCGATTTCTGCGTTGTTGCTCAAAACACAAATCCTCAAATACGCTAGTATTCTGCGGTTTGTATTTATCGCACGCCTTGAACTCGAACTTTATAGTCCAAACTCTTGACTTTATAGACAGACATTAATTATTTATAAAGACTATATTGCTTCATTTAAACTATCCTTAAAAATGAAAAAAGTCGGTTAAACGACCGACTTTTTTAGGGGCTAATACACTTGTATATAATGCCTTTGTTTCTGTTATGAGTGTGCTTCAGGCAAACTAAAAAAGAAAGTGCTGCCTTTACCCGGCTGACTTTCAACAGACAAGATTCCGTTGTTTTTTTCAATAAACTCTTTACACAAAATAATTCCTAAACCTGTACCTCTTTCACCTTCTGTACCCGAAGTACTGTGTTTAATATCAATTCTGAATATTTTAGGAATATCGTCCGCTGCAATTCCTACACCTGTATCTTTAACCTTTATAAACACTTGTTTCTTCTTAATTTCTCCAAAAATTTCAACTTTACCGCCTTTATCAGTAAATTTAATCGCATTACTTATTAAATTACGTAAAACAGTAAGTATCATGTTAATATCAGCAAAGGCATACAAATTTTTTGGTACTTTATTATAAAGCTTTATGTTTTTGTTTAATGCTTGCGAATTTAATAAGGTAATGGTTTCTTCGGTTAAATCATTCATATCCAATTTTTCGCGGATAATTTCCATTTTACCGGTTTGTGATTTTGACCATTTAAGCAGATTATCTAAAAGATTAAACCCTTGTTTTGAAGTATCGTAAAATGATTTCATATAGGTAAGGATGTCTTCTTTTGAGAATTCCTCATAAGAATCCATAATTAATTTTGAAAATGTGATTAAAACAGAAAACGGATTACGTAAATCATGTGCAATAATGGATAACAACTTGTCTTTATTTTCATTTGCCAAGCGTATTTCTTCATTGGTTTTACTTAATTGTTCTTGCACAAACTTTAATTGGATATGCGTATTTACTCGGGCAATTAATTCAGTAGCTTTAAAGGGTTTGGTAATAAAATCAACTCCACCTGAATCAAAACCTTTACGCAAACTTTCTTCATCAGCTTTTGCCGTTAAAAAGATTACCGGAATTTCTTTAGTTTTTTCATTTTGTTTTAATCGACGACAAACCTCAAAACCATCCATTTCAGGCATCATAATATCCAATAGAATTAAATCAAAGCGTACTTTTTCGGCACGAGCAATTCCGGCTTTACCGCTTTGTGCATAACTGATATTAAAACTTTGCTTTTTTAACACATTGGCAGCCACTTTTATGTTTTCTGCAATATCATCAATAATAAGTATTTTAGGATTTAGGTTTTGAAACATGATTAAAACATCATTAAATTATTAAAATTTAGCTAGTGTTATGTCAAGCATGTTTTAGTCACACCAAGTTTCGTTTTTTTTTTTGCGTAGAACTTTGTTAAAAATTTTGACCATAGCTACTGCTATGCTAAAAATTTTTGCCTTGTTCTACTCAAAAATAACTTCAACTTATACAACACAACACACTTGACATAACATTAGTTAAAAGCAACTTTCAGCAACTTACTTCTTTTATTTTATCAATAAATTTATTAAAATCTTGCAAACTTTTACTCATCTCCTCCAAATCAAAACTATTCAAATAATCAATTAAATCATCTGCAAATTTAATTAAAATATTTAGCTTGTTCGTTTTAGCCCATTCTTTTAATTTATTGGCAAACAATTCTATATCATCAGAAAGTTCATCGCGCATAGCTTTTTCCCAAAGGGGAAAAATTATTTTATCAAAATCTTCTATAATCTCATTACAATGCTTATGTGCCTTTAATTGTATTGCAATCTGTTCAATATCAGCTGATTGGTTTTTAATCGTTTTTACAGGAATTTTTTTATGCTTTATAAAACGTGCTGTAGTTTCAAACAGCTCTGCACGTTTCATTGGTTTACTCAAAAAAGCATCAAAATCGATATTTAAATTGCAATTAGCTTTATCAATAAAAGTAGCAGACATAACAATTACGGGAGGCTTATTCTTTGATGAAATTTTATCAAGAAATGCAGAAATTTTACAGTTGTTTACATCATGAATATTTACATCTAAAATAATTAAATCCAATTTTCGTCCGTTGATTATCTCAACTGCCTTTTCTGCATCATCAGCCGAAATGATATTCACCTTTGTATCACTAAAATTTGCTTTAATTAAATCTCGATTTTCTTTAATACGGTCAATTACCAACACATTGGATTTTTCAAAAACAATATCATACTGTTCAGATTCTTGACTTTTATCTTTTTTAGCAATTTTAGCAATTTTTATTTGATTTAAAATAACTTTAAAAATAGTGTATTCACCCACTTTACTATCTACAAAAATAACGCCTCCCATTGATTCGACAAGCTTTTTACTTATGGCTAGTCCCAGCCCCGTACCACCATATTTACGGGTGCTTTGCCCGGCTTGTTGCTTAAATGCTTTAAAAATTTCAGTTTGCTGTTCATCAGGTATTCCAATACCGGTATCTTCAACGGTAATTTTCATATCAATAAAATCATTATACTTTTCCAGAAAATAAAATTTGAGCTTAATACATCCTTTTTGTGTAAATTTTATAGCATTGCCAACTAAATTAAACAGAACTTGCCTTAAACGTACCTCGTCGAGAAATACATGCATAGGCAAATTCGGATCAACATAGGTTTCAAAACTTAAAGATTTTTTTTCAATTTTCATACTAAAAATTTGGCTGATTTCTTCGACCAAATATTTCAAATTAACCGGTTCAAAATGCAACTCCATTTTCCCTGCTTCTATTTTTGATAAATCAAGAATATCACTAATAAGCATCAGCAAATTTCTACCGCCTGATTTAATAGAGTGCAAATATTTTTTTTGCTTTTGATCTTTTATTTGACTTTCCAATAATTCGGCAAAACCGATAACCGCATTTAAGGGAGTTCTTATTTCATGACTCATGTTTGCCAGAAATTCACTTTTTGCTTTGTTGGCTTTTTCTGCTTCTTTAATTGCTTTTTCAAGATTTAGTTGGGCTTCTTTAAGGTCTGTAATATCGAGTGTATTTACCGTTAAAGCTTCTACCGTACCTTTTCTGCCAAAAACCGGTTGATAAATCACATCCATAAAACGTTTGCCTAAATTTTCAAAATCAAACCATTCTTGATAACGAACAATTTTACCTTTAAATGCTTCTTCAAACTTTTCTTTTATTTTATCATTAAAAAGTTCTTCGCCCCATAACTCTACAAATGTGCGTCCTTCAATATCATGCTTTTTTAAACCGTATGCTTTTA